>JBARUP010000693.1:0-9708 GCA_049645805.1 Nodosilinea sp. | reverse complement strand
GTATCTTCCATGTGCATCAGCTTCTCGGACTCAGACTCAGTTAGCTTGCTGACCGGCACGCCAGTCCAGGAAGCAACGATGTGGGCGATGTCCTCTTCGCCTACCACCGGCTGGTCTTCACCACCGGCGTCCTCAGTAGCCTTGTTCTGGGCGATCGCGCGGATTTCAGCCTTAATTTCCATCTCGCGATCGCGCAGTTCTCCAGCCTTGTCAAAGTCCTGGGAACGAACGGCGTTGTCCTTGTCCTTCAGCACCTGACGCAGCTCGCGGTCAAGCTCCTTGGCCGCTGGGGGCAGCTGAGAGTTGATTAATCGGACGCGGGAGCCAGCTTCATCAATTAGGTCGATGGCCTTGTCGGGCAAAAAGCGATCGGCAATGTAGCGATCGGACAGCTTGGCTGCCGCCTCTAAGGCCTCATCGGCAATTTTTAGCTTGTGGTGCTGCTCATAGCGATCGCGCAGCCCGTGCAAAATCTCAATGGTTTCGTCAACGCTGGGTTCTCCCACCATGACGGGCTGGAAGCGGCGCTCTAGGGCGGCATCGCGCTCGATGTGCTTGCGGTACTCGTCGAGGGTGGTGGCCCCAATGCACTGAAGCTCGCCCCGAGCCAGGGCTGGTTTGAGGATGTTAGCAGCGTCAATCGCGCCTTCGGCTGCCCCTGCCCCAATTAGGGTGTGAACTTCGTCGATCACCAGGATGACGTTCCCGGCGGAGCGAATCTCGTCCATTATCTTTTTCAGACGCTCTTCGAACTCGCCTCGATACTTGGTACCCGCCACTAGTAACCCAATATCCAGTGTGACCACCCGACGGTCTTCGAGAATGTCGGGCACGTCACCAGTGCCGATGCGCTGAGCCAGCCCTTCAGCGATCGCAGTTTTACCGACCCCAGGCTCACCGATTAGCACCGGGTTGTTCTTAGTGCGGCGACCCAGAATTTGGATCACTCGCTCAATTTCTTTTTGGCGACCTACGACCGGATCAAGCTTGCCATCGGCAGCCATCTGGGTCAAATTAGAGCCAAACTCGTCAAGGGTAGGGGTTTTGGTGCGCCCTTGACCACCCCCAGCAGAGACCTCAGCGGTTTCACCCAGCATGCGAATCACCTGGGTTCGCACCTTAGATAGGTCGACGCCCAGATTTTCGAGAACGCGGGCCGCGACCCCCTCGCCTTCGCGGATCAATCCCAGGAGCAGGTGCTCGGTGCCAATGTAGTTATGGCCGAGCTGACGAGCCTCTTCCAAGGAGAGTTCGAGCACACGCTTGGCTCGGGGGGTAAAGGGAATTTCAACGGCGACAAAGCCGGAGCCACGACCAATAATCTTTTCGACTTCAATGCGCGCATCCTTGAGATTGACGCCCATTGACTTCAAGACCTTGGCAGCTACGCCTGTCCCTTCCCCAATTAACCCCAGGAGAATTTGCTCGGTGCCCACAAAGTTGTGGCCTAACCGGCGAGCTTCCTCCTGCGCCAGCATGATGACCTTGATTGCTTTTTCTGTGAAGCGTTCAAACATGATGGTATTAATTACCTGGTGCGTGCCGGATAGGCAAATTCTAGCACAGTGAATTTTGTCAGTTGTGCCCTACTAAACAACCGGTTTACCGCGCTTAGTTACCGCGCTCCCATAACTGTAAAAACGGCTTGGGATCGCCCATTGTCAATAGGTTGAGATTTGAGAAAATTTACATTCACCCAAATCTCAAGGGTTCGGTTTCAGGTTCGGTTCAGGGATGTTTTTGGGTCTACAATCTGCCATCCCTGGCGCTCTAGCCGGTGATGGGATGCCTGCCGCCGCCCCACTAGCTGATTGCGAAAATCAGGGGTTTTGAGGGAGTTTTGCCACAGAATCAACGCATCCTCGCCGTCTGCGTAGTAGCGGCGACGGCGACCTAGGCTTTCGAAGCCAAAGCTTTCGTAGAGGGCGATGGCACGACTGTTGGAAGGGCGTACCTCTAGGGTGGCGCGGGCCAGGGCGCGATCGCCAGTTTGTTCCACTCTTTGTCCGCCGCAGGCGTCGAGGAGCAAATTGGCTAGCAGCCACTGCCCCAGCCCCCGACGCTGGTAGCGGGGATCAATGGCTAGTACAGTGATGTGAGCTTCGTCCAAAATGGCCCAATAGCACCCTAGACCGAGCAGGGCTGATCCAGCGCTCGCCTGATTGGATCCGCCAAGGCTGGAGGTAACTCCTCTAGCCACGGCTTCACCCGAGCAAAGCTGCGGCTTAGCCATCAGCGCTGTCGATGGATTTACCTGGTCCTCGTGGCTACCATGGGACAGATGAACCAGCATTAGCAAGCAGCTGTTAGGGCTATCAATCTCGCGCCCGTAAGCCTCTGCTGACCAAAGCCCTCCCAGGGCAAGCTGGTCGAGAGCGAGCAAATCAGCAATGTCGTCGTGGCCCGGAGCCCGGTAGGAGAGATAGCCCACAGCTTTAGAATTGGGTAGCTAAATCGTCAAAGGGCCAAAACTGGCACAGTCTCTAATTGTACACTGAGGTCTGAGGTGCAGTGCAATGACCTAAGCCGGTTTCATGGTTCAATGCCGACTAGCGTCGCGGCTGCTTAAGATTACGCCCTGACCATTACACACCGAATACTTTCGTTTCTGCAAGCGCAACTATGGTTTCGACTTCCTCCGAGGCGGCTACCGCCGACAGCCGCCAGTATCTTTCCTTCGCTGGTGCTCAGGCATCTCCCAATCAACAGCTTCTGCCCCTGACGGCCACCGTTACCGCCAGTGATCACCTGAGCGTGGGCGGCTGCGACGTAGTAGACCTCGTCGAGCAGTTCGGCACACCTCTATATGTTCTAGATGACCACACTCTACGCACCGCCTGCCGCCAGTATCGCCAGGGCTTCAAACGCTACTATCCAGGCGATTCCCTAGTGCTCTATGCATCCAAAGCCTGGAGCTGCACGGCGGTCTGCGCGATCGTTATTGACGAAGGGCTAGGCGTCGATGTTGTCTCGGCGGGGGAACTCGTCACGGCGTCTAGGGCCGGGGCATCCCCTGACCACATCTACTTCCACGGCAACAACAAGTCCTTAGCAGAACTATCTCTAGCCGTGGAGACGGGCTGCCGCATTGTGGTTGACAACTGGCTAGAGCTTAAAACTCTCGGAGAAGTAGCGGCTCAGCAGAACAAGACTGTCCCCGTTTTGCTGAGGGTCACCCCCGGCATCGAGTGCCACACCCACGACTACATCCGCACCGGCCACCTTGACAGCAAGTTTGGCTTTGACCCCGACCAGATCGAAGCGGTTTTTGAGTTTCTGGCCAGCCAGCCACAGCTAAACTGTCTAGGGGTACATGCTCATATTGGTTCGCAGATCTTTGAGCTCAATCCCCACACCGATCTGGGCGGTGTGATGACTCAGTGGATGGTGACGGCTCAGCGCTACGGCCTGGCGCTGAGTGAGCTAGATGTGGGCGGGGGCTTAGGCATTCGCTATACCGAAGGAGACGACCCCCCGAGCATTGACACCTGGGTCAAGACTGTCTGCGAGAGCGTAGTGGCGGCCTGTAAAGCGCAGGGCATTCCTCTACCCCGGCTGCTGTGCGAACCGGGGCGGTCGCTCATTGGCTCCGCCTGCGTTACGGCCTACCGAGTGGGGAGTCAGAAAGTCATTCCCGGTTTGCATACTTATGTCTCAGTTGACGGTGGTATGTCGGACAACCCTCGCCCCATCACCTATCAATCGGTCTACCGGGCGCTGGCCGCTAACCGTATGGCTGCTCCCCTGACTGAAACGGTAACGCTAGCCGGTAAACACTGCGAGTCAGGGGATATTTTGATCAAGGATGCGGCCCTACCTAAGCTGAAGAGCGGGGATATAGTTACTATTGCGGGCACGGGTGCCTACAATTACAGCATGGCTTCGAACTACAATCGGGAGCCTCGACATGCGGCAGTGCTGGTGGCCGAGGGTGATGCCGCCTTAATTCTTCGTCGGGAAACTGTAGCCGATTTGCTTCGTCAAGACTGCTTACCTGAAACCCTACGTCCCAAAGCTAGATCTACTTAAGCCAGCGCTAGCCAGTCTTGGACAGGGGTTTTGCCAGGGGGCTAATTGGGCCGCCCTATCGCACCGCCGCTCAGGCACCATCCTCTAACGCTGCATGAACTATCTCTGGGAGCAATGGCTAACAAACCTTGACCAGGTGAGGTTCGTACTTCAGGCGCTGGACATTGTGCTGGTGCTGCTGCTGAGCTACGTCGTGCTAGTCATCATTGGCGAGCGGCGCACGCTATGGATGGTGCGCGGCCTGATCTTTTTGATGCTGGCCGCGGCGCTGAGCAAGTTTTTAGGCCTAGCGCTGCTGGGCTTTGTGCTTGACAAACTGGTGATTGGCTCTGCAGTAGCTATGGCCTTTATGCTCCAGGGGGAGTTTCGGCGGTTGCTCGAGCTGCTGGGCCAAGGGCGCGTGTGGGAACTACTCAGCCCCTCCCGCGAGACTATGCCCCAGCCCGACAACGTAATTGATGAAATCGTTGATGCCGTCAAGGAGCTATCTCAAAACCGCACCGGGGCACTCCTAATTCTTGAAATCGATAAGCCTATTGACGAGCGGGATTTTACGGTGCCGGGGGTGCGCATTCATGCAGAGGTCTCTAAAGAACTTATTCAAACTATTTTTCAAACCAGCACGCTGCTCCACGATGGGGCAATGCTAGTGCGGGGATCGCGGATCGCAGCGGCGGGAGTGATTTTGCCCATTTCTGAACGGGTGGCCTCACGCCAGCTCGGTACTCGCCACCGGGCCGCGATGGGCATTACCGAACGGGTGGAGCACTGTCTTTGTGTTGTGGTATCTGAGGAAACAGGCTCTATTTCTTTGGCGGAAGGCGGTATTCTAGATCGGCCTCTGACCAGCAGCCGCCTGCGCAGTATTTTGCGGTCTAAGTTTTCAAAATCAGTTGATCGCGAGGCGGTTGCCCCCCACCTGAGAAGCCTTGGCCGGCGGTTGGTTAGCCTTTGGGTTGCTTACGTGCTGCGCTTGTTTCGTCTATCCTCATCGTCTCCCCGAGAGAAAAAATGACCACCAAGCCTGTTGTTCGCTACGCTCTGCCCGCCGATCTTAAACCCGATCGCCTGCCTCAGCACGTCGCGGTAATCATGGATGGCAACGGGCGCTGGGCTAAGCGTCGGGGGCTGCCGCGCATTATGGGTCATCGTCGGGGCGTCGATACGCTTAAAGCGCTGCTGCGCTGCTGCCGCGACTGGGGCATTGGGGGCCTAACTGCCTACGCCTTTTCCACCGAGAACTGGGGTCGCCCTATCGAAGAAGTTGATTTTTTGATGGCGCTGTTTGAGCGGGTACTGCGCCGGGAACTGCTGGAAATGATGGAGGAAAACGTCCGCATTCGCTTTGTGGGTAACCTGGCCGCGCTACCCTCATCGCTCCAGGGCGAGATTCATCAGGCGGTAACCAAAACCCAGGGGAACCACGGCATTGAGTTTACGGTCGCCACTAACTATGGTGGCAGGGAAGAAATTGTGCAGGCCTGCCGCTCGATCGCAGAACAGGTGCAGCAGGGAGAGCTTGCGCCTGGCGACATTAGCGAGGAGCTATTTGGCCGTCACCTGTACACGGCTGAAATTAGTGATCCAGACCTGCTAATTCGCACCAGTGGCGAAATGCGTATCAGTAATTTCCTGCTGTGGCAGCTAGCCTACGCGGAAATCTACGTGACCGATATCCTCTGGCCCGACTTCAATACCTCAGAGTTTCATCGAGCTATTCACGCCTACCAGCAGCGCGATCGCAGGTTTGGCAAGGTCAAGGGATAGCTGTCTCCACATAATTTAGGCTTATGAATTTACCAACTTGGATTACAGTGTCGCGGCTGCTGGGTGTGCCGCTGCTGCTGGTGCTGCTGCAAGCGCCGACAGAGTCTCAGCGCTGGTGGGCAGCAGGAATTTTTGTGGCGGCGGCGGGTACCGACTGGCTCGATGGCTACCTAGCGCGGCGGCTCGACCAGGTAACCGAATTGGGCAAGTTTTTGGATCCTCTAGTCGACAAGCTGCTGGTGATGGCTCCGCTGCTGCTGCTAGTAGAGCTTGGCCAGGTGCCGGCCTGGGGCGTATTTTTGATCGTGGCGCGGGAAATCACGATCGCGGGCTGGCGCGTGAATCCGGCCCTACAGGCAGAAGGTGCTGTGCCGGGGGCCAACCTGTGGGGCAAGCTTAAGACGGTTGTGCAGATCGCCGCGATCGCGCTGCTGATTGCTCCCCACCCGACCGCCTGGGATCTGCCCGCCCGGGGTCTATTTTGGCTAGCGGTAGCGCTGACCCTTATATCTGGGCTGGTTTATCTCTGGCCACAGCTTCAGCCGAGCCGTGCGCCACAGTAATTTAGCCTTGCCCTAACTCAGTGAAAAAAGTCGCTCAGCTGTCACAAGTCTCTGCCGAGTGTCTGCTAAACTAACAAAGAACTTCTTGTTCTTGGAAGCGTGGCTGAGTGGTCGAAAGCGCCTCCCTGCTAAGGAGGTAGGGGAGTAAACCTTCCCTCGTGGGTTCAAATCCCACCGCTTCCGTATTTTGAATCGAAAGCCGCTGAGGTAAAACCCATCTCAGCGGCTTTTGAAGTTTAAAGATTAGCGGTTTAGCCAGATACAGGCGTACTCGAGGTTCTCCTGTACTGTAGGCTTAGGAAGATGGTGCTAATGTACCGATGATTCCCAAGCACATTACCCTCAAAAATTTTCTCAGCTACCAGGAAGCTAGCCTCGATTTCAGCGGGCTGCATGTGGTGTGCGTGGCTGGTCCCAACGGGGCCGGAAAATCGTCGCTGCTAGAAGCCATTGTCTGGTCTTTGTGGGGACAAAGCCGGGTTGCGGCTGACGACGATGTGGTTCACCAGGGAGCCATGGAAGCCATCGTCAGCTTTCAGTTTCAGCAGGGAGAGCATACCTACCGGGTGATGCGCAGCCGCCACCGCAGCCAGGGCACCAGCCTGGAGTTTCAGGTCCATGCCGATGCGGGCTGGCGAGTGCTGACTCAGCGGGGAGTACGGGCTACGCAAAGCTTGATCTGCCGCCACCTCCGGCTCGACTACGAGACGTTTGTCAACTCGGCCTATCTGCGTCAGGGCGGGGCAGACGACTTTATGCTGAAGCGGCCCGGCGATCGCAAGCAGGTTCTAGCCGATCTGCTCAAGCTAAACCACTACGACGATCTGGCCGAGCGGGCTAGGGATCAGGCTCGCCAGGCTAAGGTCGAAGTCAGTCTGCGCCAAACCCAGCTCGATGAGCTCGCAGTTTCTCTGTCAGATTATGAGTCCACGCTTGAGTGCCAGGCTCAGCTTCAGCAGTCCCTGCACGAGGTAGACCAGCAGCTGTCGCGCGATCGCGATCGCCAGCGCCAGCTGCGCCTTCTAGGGCAAAACTACCGCAGCTGCGAGCAGCAGCTTCAGATGCAGCGGCAGCAGCAGGATCACCTCACGGCTTTACTGAGCCATAGTGAGGCCAGCCTGGTTACTCTAACCACTGAGCAGCGCCAGCGAGAAAACCTGCTGGCCCAGGCCGCCGACATTGAAGCTGGGCTAGCTGAGCTGGCGAATCTTGAGGCGGAAGATGCCCGCCTCAGCCAGCAGTTTCAGCAGTATCAGGTTCTGCAGGCCCAGCGTCAGGCCCTAGAGGCCGTCTGGCAATCTCATTCGCAGCAGGCGCGCAGTCGTCTCAGCCAAACCCAGATGCAGCTAGCTGCCGCTGAGGCTCAGCTGGCCGACCTCGCACAGCTGCTGCACCAGAGCGAGGCCATTACCGATGGCCGACAGCAGTTTTTGACCGCAAAGGCCCGACTCAAACACCTTGATGCCTTGCAGCTTCAGGCCGAACCGCTGCAGCAGCGTCGGCGGCAGCTAGAGGCCGGGCTACAGCAGGCCCAAACCCGGCTACAAACTCGCCTTGAAGAACTGAGTGCCAGTGCTCAGCAGCTTCAGTCGCAGCAGGGCGAACGCCCCCAGCTAGCCGCCACCGTTCAGGAGGTATCTGAAACCCTAAGCTATCTTGAGCAGCGAAGAGCCTACCAGGAGCAGGTGCGCGAAAAGGGACTAGAGCGGCGCAGCTTCATGGAGGTATTGCAGGCTAACCAGCGCCGCTGCGAGACTCAGATCGCCCACCTAGGTCACAAGCTAGGGCTACTGGCCCAGCCCAAGGCCGCCTGCCCCCTCTGCGATCGCCCTCTGACAGCCCACCACCGCACAGTGGTAGAAGATCGCCACCGCCAGCAGCAGCAAGAGCAGCAGGAAGAAATCTGGGTGATTCGAGAGCAGCTCGCTGTTTCTGAACGCGAGATTCAGGTACTGCGGCAGGAGTACCGAGCGGTGGAAGCCGAGCTAGAGGCCTACGCCCCGGTGCTGCACAAGCAGGGGCAGCTAACGGCGCAGATGGCCTCTCAAGAAACCGTTCAAGGACAGCTCCAGTTGCTAGAGACAGAGCTGGTGCGCCTGGGGCAGTGCCTGTCCGAAAACCAGTATGCTCTCGACCTGCGAGCTGAACTGCATCACATCAATCAAACCCTAACCCAGCTTGCCTACGACGATCGCGACCACGCTCTGGTGCGGGGCCAGGTCGATCGCCTGCGCTGGGCGGAAATCAAGCACCGCGATCTGGTTCAGGCCCAGCGCAGGCAGCAGCAGCTGCTCCAGCGGCAGCAGCACCTCAAGGCTGAGGCCGCTGAGCTTGAGGCTGCCCTGGCCCAGATGCAGCAGAGCGAGCCAGGCCAGGCCCTAGCTGCCGCCCAAAAAGCCATCGACCAGCTTCACTACCGCATCGACAGTCACCAGCAGGTGCGCGAGGCCTGGCAGACGGCCCAGGTCTGGCGACAGCGCCACCGCGAGTTAGAGCAAGCTCGCCAGCAGCAGGGTGTTCAGGCGACACTGGCCCAGCTTCAGGCCCAGACCAAGCAGCAGCAGCAAGCGCTAGCCCAGCTGCGCGCAGCTACCCTTGCTCTCGAGGCTGAGGGTGAAGCTCTAGCCTACGACCCCAGCGCCCTAGCGGTTTTAGAAGCTGCGATCGCCCGTCGCCAGCACCAGCGCGATGCCCTGCTGGCTCAGCTAGGTGCCCTCGATCAAGCCCGTCAGCACTTCGAAGATCTGCGGCAGGGGCTAGCCCAGCGGCAGCAAGACTTAGCTACATGTCGTCAGCGACAGCGGGTTTATCAAGAACTGGCCCAGGCCTTCGGGCGCAACGGCATTCAGGCAATGATGATTGAAAACCTGCTGCCTCAGCTAGAGGCTGAGACTAACCACCTGCTGGGTCGACTCAGCGCCCACCAGCTGCACGTGCAGTTTGTCACCCAGCGGGCGACCAAGCGCGGCCAGGGCATAATCGACACTCTAGATATTTTGATTGCCGATGCCCGCGGAACTCGCCCCTACGAGACCTACTCCGGCGGTGAAGCGTTTCGCATCAACTTTGCTCTCAGGCTGGCCTTGGCTCGGCTGTTGGCTCAGCGATCGGGCCTAGCCCTACAGATGCTGATCATCGATGAGGGCTTTGGCACCCAAGACCAGCAGGGGTGCGAGCGGCTGATTGCCGCCATCAACGCGATCGCGCCTGACTTCGCCTGCATTCTCACGGTTACTCATATTCCGCACTTTCGAGACGCTTTTCAAACCCGCATCGATATTGCCAAATCGGCCCAGGGCTCTCATCTTTCTCTTTCCGCATAAAAAGGAGCCGCCTAAAGGGCCAGCAG
>JBARUP010000692.1:0-1576 GCA_049645805.1 Nodosilinea sp. | reverse complement strand
CCGCGCGTCTGTGCTGTGAAGCCATAGTATTGCTTCCTCCTTTCGTACGAAGTCAGCAACTATCGCAGGCCTATCTCAGCAGGCGGCGACTGTTGCGTTATCTATGTTTTTAACCTCTGAAGCAGAGCGGTCTCATCACTCATTGGAGGGATCTAGCGCTAGCGGCAGGGAAGAGGTTTGCTGACTTGGAGGCATCCCAAGACGCATCTAGATAAAGCAGTGTCTCAGGTCTGGCCCAGAGATTAAGTAGGTATCAGGCAGTCGATAGCTCTGCTTCAGAACATTAAGCGATCGGGCTATCGGCAGGTGCCCAGACTCTAGACTAAAAGCCTAAGCAGTCGCAAACCGATGGAAACCAGACCGCTGGGAAAGTATTTGACGCTGGAAGAGTTCTGTACCTGTACGCAGACCTACCGTCGGCTTGCTGACCAGATTGACCCGTTCCCAAAAAATCTGAAGACGCCGCTGGCCCTAGAGGCGCTGTGTCGGCACATCGTTGACCCGGTAATTGATGAGTTTGGTCGGGAGCGCTTTCTGCTCACCTACGGCTTTTGCTCAGCAGATCTCAAGCGATGGCTGGCGAAAAAAGACCCGCTGACGGGAAAAAAGCACGGTATCGCTGCCCCAAGTCTGGATCAACACATGGCCCATGAGGTGAATCGGAACGGGCGGTATTACTGCGATCGCCTCGGTGCAGCCTGCGATTTTCGCATCCTCGACCTGCCTAGCGATGATCTAGTGGACTGGATTGTAGCCCAAGGACTGCCCTTCGACTCGCTCTATTTTTATGGAGCAGATCGCCCCATCCACATTAGCTATGGCCCCCAGCAAAAGCAGGATATTTGGGCATTTACTGCCAAGGGAACGCCTACTAAATTTAGAGCTTAATCTGCCTCCTTTCGCCGTACCACCCGGTGTCCTCGCAGCTCTACTCCATGTGCGGCCAAGCATTTCTCCCAGCCGCGCCGGTCAAAAATTGCCTTCACATTGTCGAGCAGGCCCCATTTTTGCTCTTGCTGGCTGAGCTTGGCGAACTTGGCATAACCGGGGTAATCAGGAGCGAGGGTCTGGTCTTTTTGGTGGAGCAGGGGCGGATTGTCGGAGTCGTAGTCGCGGTAGCGGACGTAGAGGTCTTGAAGGGCGATCGCCATGCTGGTCTTTAATACTGGATGCGGCTCTTTGTCGAACTCCGGGAAGACCAGGTAGGTAATCTGCGGCTTCTGGACGTGGAACTTCACCACCGTGGCTTTCTCGGGTCGGCCAATAGTGCGCGAAGCACAGCCTTCGTAAAGGCGCAGCAGTGGGTCGGGCTGATCTAAGGCGACACGTGCACCCAAAGAGAGTTGGGGCGCTGCTGACCGATGGTCCTTCCGGACCGGTCTCCGACCAACGCACTCTGCCGACAGCGCTGCTCGATCATCTCCGTGCGGCCCAGGGTCATGAGCATGAGGTCGGCGGCAGTGCAGGCCTGCTGGTAGCTGCCGAAGAGGGCTTTGATATCGGCCTGCACCGAGGGGGATAGATCTTTGAATTTGGGGCGGTTGCTGAAATGGCTGAGGGCAAGGTAGACCAGCAG
>JBARUP010000691.1:0-7478 GCA_049645805.1 Nodosilinea sp. | reverse complement strand
TCCACTGGCCCTTGGCCTCGTAGGCAGCGGCGGCTCGGGCAGCCTGCACAGCCTGATTGTAGCTGCGGGCACCGGCCTCTTCAAGCTTAGATCGGTTGCTCACCTGGCTAAGCTGCTGGCGGTAGTCGCTGAGCTGAACCTGGGCCTCGTCATAGACCATAGTGCCCTGGGGAATGAGCGATAGCACCCTAATGGCGGCCTGCCACTCTTTTGTTGCCAGCTGCCAGCCCGCTAAGGAATTGGCGGTTTCGGTGCGCTGACGAGCTAGATTGGCTGTCTGAATGGCGGTGCTAAAGTTGGCCTCAGCCCCTTCTTCGGCCACAATGCGGCGGCCAATAGCACTGTAGTTAGACCGGTACTCTCGCAGCTTTTGCTGGCTGTAGTCGTAGGCGGGGCTGTCAACCGGGATGCTGGCTAGCCAGTCGACAGCCTGTTGCCAAAGCATGTGTACATTGACCCAGCGCTCGACCGGGTGGGGCGGACTTTGGCTTAGATCAGCGGCTTCGCTGGCGATCGCCTGTCCCTGAATTAGAGCATTGAGGGAGACAATACTGCCCCGGTAGCGCTGGAGGTCGCTCTGAACAGCTTCGTAGCGGGATGACCACGTGGGTACCGGAGCGAGCAGGTCGATGGCGGCTTGAAGGTCGGCCTGGGCGATCGCCAGATCGTCGCCGCTGGGGCGACCATCGAGGGTAACCTGGGCCTGCTCGTAAAACTCAGCGGCTTGCTCGATGCGATCGCAGCGGCCCACCACGCAGGGACGGGTTAGGGCAAAGACAAAGGCTCCGCTGCCCACCAAAATGAGTGCCGCTAGGCCGTAGCTCCAGTAGTAGCGCAGCGATCGCAGTCCCTGGCCCGACCAGGTGCGCCCTCGATATACCCATCCTCGCTCTTCAGGGGGCTGTATAGCCACATCGGGCAAGGCCAAGGCTGCATCACTAGACGCCAGTCCGGCAGCGCTAGGATCAACCCTAGGCTGGCCCGACTCTACCCAATCTGCCCCATAGTCGACAACGGCTAGGTCTGTTTCCACCTCGGTATTCAACCCCTGCTCAGCCGATGCATCGACAGGGTTAGCAAAGGGCTCAGCCGGAAAGACCACCCCTACGGCATCTCCAGGTCGCCAGGTAAACGTATGAATAGCGTAGGGCTGCACAGCGGCTTTAAGCTTTAGATAGATTCGGACAGAGAGACCTGCCGCGATAACCCAGTCGCCGTCGGGCAGCCCCACCGTAGATACTAGATCCCGAAAAGCTGTTTCTAGGGTCTTGAGCAAGGCGTTAGGGGTATCGATTTCGGGGGCTGAATGTTCGGCCAGCAGCAGCAGCCGCCCGCCCCGCTCTGAGCACCTCACGTGGGTAAGTCCAGGATAAAAATTCGTTTCCTTCAGGTAGCTAACGAAGGCCTGCTGCAGGGGCTCAAAGCTATCAGTTTTAGGCGACGATAGTGGGCGCATAGAATACCGATGGATACTGCCTCAAACTGTGATGCTCCAGAGCGTGGCATTTTAGCGGATGGCCGACTAGACCGCTGGAAAGCCTCAAGTTGTCCAGTTGCCCAGGTGGATGTGAGCTGGCCTACGCTTAGTGAGTATGCTAGTGCAAGGTTGATAGTCTGAAACAAGATACCTGGAGGGTGATTGGGAGTGGTCAGGCCGCCGTGCTAATTCTGATTGTGGAAGACGAGGCCGAAATTGCCCGTTTAATTCGGCTTTATTTAGAAAAAGAGGGTTTTGTCTGCGAAGTCTGTGAAGACGGCGAAGCTGCGTTGCGCTATCAGCAGACCCTTCAGCCCGACTTGATCATCCTTGACGTCATGCTGCCCAAGCTAGACGGATTAGAAGTATGCACCCGTATTCGCCAGGGGCCAGGCGCTAAGGATCCCTACATCCTCATGCTGACGGCTCGAGGCGAAGAAATCGACCGCATCATCGGTCTGTCTACCGGAGCCGATGACTACCTTGTAAAGCCCTTCAGCCCCCGCGAGCTGGTTGCTCGCGTCCGCGCCCTGCTGCGGCGCAGCCTGCGGCATAGTCAGGAGGCTCCTGCCCAGACCTATCGCACCGTTCACTTTAGCCTCGACCTCGACCAGCGCATTGCGCACCGACAATCTCCCCCCGGCGATTTAGAGCTGCTTGACTTAACCCCGCTAGAGTTTGACCTATTGGCTACATTTATGAGCTACCCCGGCCGAGTGTGGAGCCGTCAGCATCTAATCGAAAAGCTCTGGGGTGAAGACTTCTTTGGCGACGAGCGCGTAGTCGATACCCACATTGCTCGCCTGCGCAAGAAAGTCGAGCCCGACTCGTCTCAGCCAGCATTTATTAAGACCGTTACCGGGGTAGGGTATCGGTTTGAAGATGAAGCAGTCTAGTTCTTCCTATGCCCTCCTGGCAGCTCGATCAAATCCGCATTGTCCTAGTCGAACCAGCAGGACCACTAAACGTAGGCGCAGCAGCTCGCGTGATGAAGAACATGGGCCTGCATCACCTGGTGCTAGTGAATCCGCAGTGTGACCTCACCTCTGACGAGGCACAGCGAATGGCGGTGCACGGAGCCGACGTGCTGGCGGCGGCCAGGGTGGTTTCCAGCCTGCCTGCGGCGCTAGTCGGGTGTGAGCGGGCGATCGCGACTACGGGCCGCCTGCACCGCCAAGATCAGCCGCTGGAGCCGCCTGAGGCTGCCTTACCTTGGCTGCTGCCTTCTACACCAGAGGAAGGTTTTGCGGCGGCTCTAGTTTTTGGTCCTGAGGACCGAGGCTTAAGCAACAGCGAGCTAGTTTACGCTCAGCGCTGGGTGCGGATTCCGGCTAGCGATCGCTATCCGTCTTTAAACCTGGCCCAGGCGGTGGCGGTATGCAGCTATTTATTGCACCAGACCGCCACGGCGGAGCTGATTCTAGCTCCGCCACTGGCGGCAGCTCCAGCGACCGGATCATCCCCGCCGATCGAGCAGATGCAAGGATTTTACGAAGATTTAGAGAGCGTTTTGCTGAAGATCGGTTATCTTTACCCCCATACCGCGGCTAGCCGGATGGCAAAACTACGGCGATTGATGCACAGAGCCGGACCAGATCACCAAGAATTAGCTATGCTTAGGGGCGTTCTGCGGCAGATAGACTGGGCTGCAAAGCAAGCTCCCAGCCAGGATTAGGGTGGCGGCAGACGGGTGAAGGTACACACGGTGTGAGTGAGCCAGATGGCATACGATGATTCTCGCAATCCATTTTCGGCCGCTTCAGGTCGTCCGGAACCTAACTCGGCCTGGGATGACGAGCTAGCTCCTGACTCAGGTGCTGGGAAAGGCGGACTCCACCTGCCGGGCGAGGCAGACGGTGCCGCGGAAGGCAGCGGCGTTTATCGCTCATCCCCAGAAGCCCGGCGGCGCAACCAGTGGCGACAGTTCAAGCAGCTCACTCCTGATTTTGGCGTTGCTCCCGCTGAGCCCCAGCCGGTTGTTCGGCCTTCAGCCCGCAATGCTGCGCTGCCCTCCTTTAATCAGGGGGTTGCCCCACCACCCCTCACTAAGCCAAACGGGGCAGGGCGGCCGCGGTCGCCAGCCTCCACTCATACCAACGGTGCGCCGCTGCAGAGGCACCCCCACAGCATCCCTCCCAGTCCGCTAGCCCCTGGCGGCAGCGTATCCCCAGGTCAGGGCAGTACCCCATCAGGCAAACTGTCCCCAAACGTCACCCCTCTGCGATCGCCGCGACGGCGGTGGTCTCCCGACTCACGGCGGCCTGCTTACCCAGCAGCGGCAGGCCGGATGAGCGACCGGCCTCTAGCGCCGACTAATCCTGAGCTCAGCATGCCTCCAGGTGCTAGCCCTCCTCTGCGGCGATCGCGAGCCGCCACCGCTCGACGACGACTCGCCAATCCGCCTTTACCTCTGCTGTATCTTATTCGGCTGGTCATTCTGGGTGTCGGAGTAGCGGCGATCGCAGGCACCCTGCTATCGGTGCTGAGCCCTAGTAACGTAGCTTCCCCCGGTGACGAGCCCATCGCCCCGGCGCGAGCAGCGTCAGCCGGAGCTTCGGGCTCGCTTGTGCAGGGCAGGCAGGCAACCACCGTAACCGATCTACGGCTGACGAGCGAGATCCCCCGCCTTGGGGACGAGCTAGAGCAGCTGGCCACCCTTACTCCCGGCCTTACTCCGGTTGCCTTTGCCATCGACCTCGACTCAGGGCAGTATGTTGACCTCGGTGGCATAGAGCCAGTCGCGGCAGCCAGCACGATCAAAGTGCCCATATTGGTGGCCTTTTTGCGTCAGGTCGATGCGGGCACCATGACCCTAAGTCAGTCTTTTAGGCTGCAGGAGGAATACATGGCCGGTGGCTCAGGCACTCTCCGCAGTGAAGCCGTGGGCACCGAATATACGGCCCTAGACATCGCCACCCGCATGATTGTAACCAGTGACAACACGGCCACCAACATGATGATCGCCGCTCTAGGCGGCATTGAGACCCTCAACCAAACCTTTGCCGACTGGGGCCTAGAGCAAACCCTGCTGCGTAACCCTCTTCCTGACCTGGACGGTACCAACACAACCAGCGCTAGGGATATGGCCTTGATTATGGCCTTGGTCGATCAGGGCGGCCTGCTGACGCCGCGATCCCGCGATCGCATGTTCAGCATCATGCAGCGCACCGAAAATATCAGCCTAATTCCCTCTGGCATTGACGACAAATCGTTAACCGCTCACAAGACTGGCGACATTGGCGGCCTGCTCGGCGATGTCGCCCTAGTTGATGTACCCAACGGCAAACGATACGCCCTGGCCCTGCTTGTACAGCGGCCCACCAACGACGGTCGCGCCAGCGAGCTAATTCGCCGTATGACCGAGACTATACACGCTGAAATGGCTCAGCCCGTAGCTCCCTTGGGCAATCCCAATGCAGCCCCGGCAGGCGCTGACGACACCGAGCCTTACACCATCGAAAACCCTGATGCCGTAGAGCCAATGGATATGGAGCCACTAGATAGGGCACCCGCGAGGGATGAAATTCCGCCGGGGTAATCTCAATTCACAAACTGCTCGTGGCGAATCACCGTTTCGTTTTCGAGCTGATTGTAGCTACCGCTATTGATTTCGTAAACGGCAAGGGTTTTGTCGTTGATGTGGTACTGATAGTTGCCACTGATAGCTACATAGGTGTCTTGATCCTGAAGCACATCGGCTGTAGTTAGCGTATCGTTGCTGGTCTTGTTGATACCGATGTAGCTGAGCCCTCGGGAAGACTGGCACAGGTGAACGGTGAACGACTTGGTTTCAAAGAAGGCTTTAGGGCGGGTGCTGCCGCAGGAGCCAGCGTCGCCAGCGAGGGCACCAACGGCGGAGGCACCAGGGACCAGTGCCGCCTGACTCGTAGTATCGATGAAGTCGCCGCGCACCCATCCTTCAGCCTCAGACTGAGCACTGATGTAATACCAGCTAAAGCCTCCTTCGCCCTCGGCTAAGTGCAGCAGGGTGACCCGGTCACCGCCAAGACCGTAGCTCTGGGCGGCAGATTCGGTAGTGGGCTGCGATCGCAGATTGACCTGTGACTCCTCGGCCTGAGTCTTCAGATAAGCTGTGCGGGCAGGCCGTACGGGAGTTGAGCGAAAGCCACCGTCGTCTACAGGCTCTGTTTCAGCTTCACCTAAAGCCTCGCCAGCTACTGGCCTATTTAGCTTCTCGGCGGCGGCCCCTTCAGCAGTCCTGCCGCCTTCAGGGCTCCGGCTGCAGCTGCTTAGGACGCCCAGCGTCAGCATTAATCCTAACCCCAGTCTCCTACCCAGCTGCATGTACTACCTCCTGGCCCAATGACGCCGCTAATGGTAGCGCAAACTATCCATCCCACTTCACCTTAAATAGGCGAAACAACTCATAATCTCGGCTAGAGACCACGCGCGCGCCTTCGGCCTTGACTAGAGCAGGCCAGCGATCGAGATCTTCCAGGTAGACTTCGGCACCCAAGTAGGTTTCTAAAATAGCCCAAGGCTCTGCCAGCTCAGCGTCAGGCTTTAGAGCGTCGAAGAGAAACCAGCCGCCGGGCTTGAGAATTTTCTTCACCTGCTGCAGCACCGTGGTCCAGTAGTCAACAGGGTAGTAGCAGCTCACTCCGGTGGCAATCACCATATCAAAGGAGTGAGTTTCGTACTCTAGCCGGTGGGCAGGGGCCTGGGTAACTCCTTTAAACAGCTTTGAATTGAGCTGCGGCCCGCGAGACGTCAGCGCCTGACAGGCTACCGGGCTAATCTCGTGACCGTGAAATAGAGCCTCCCAATCGCGCCAGGGATAGATCAAAAAGCTGATGCCGCAGCCAATATCGAGGCAGCGATCGCGCCTGCGGGGCTTCACCGCCTCCCAAAAGGGGGTTGATACACGTGGCGTCAGGGTGCCAGCAACCCAGTCTTGAAACACAGGCATCTCTTCGACCTCGGGCGGCAGGTCAAAAGCTTTGCCGCTAAACTCATGATCGTAGCGACGGGCCACAGCCTGCACTTGCAGTCCCCAGGGCGAAGGGTCCGAGGGCAGCCGACTCATCCTTTCAGGGCTCGGCTAAAGTTCTCGCGGTACGACTTATTGAGCGCTAGGAACAGCGGCCACAGCAGGGTGAACTTCACCTTGCCATCGCTAAAGTTGGTGCGACTAAACCCCGTCCAAAACTTAAAGGCCCCGCCGCCATAGATACCGGCCAATAAAAGCGCGATCAATGTACCCATAGTCACTGCTCCTTTCTACCCGAGTCGCCTATGCTTCTACAATACCAACGTTGCCCCCCATTGCTCGCTGTTGTTGATAAGTCTCGCATCTTCAAACCCAGGGGTGACAGAGTAAATTGTATAAGGTGATGCAAAGCGCTTATTACCTGAGGTAGAGATTGAGTAAATGCATTTACTCTAGTCTATCCTTGGGCGAGCAAGGGTCAAGGTATGGTTATAACTGTCCCTGTGGACAGATTGATCTGTATTAAGTTAATGGTCTTGCCATCAGGCAGACCCATCAGGAAACGTTTTAAGAGCAGGAAGGAGACGACATGCGTGCAGTACTTATGGCCGGTGGTTCAGGGACGCGCCTGCGTCCATTGACCTGCGATTTGCCCAAGCCTATGGTGCCTATTCTCAATCGCCCCATCGCCGAACACATTGTTAATTTACTCAGACGCAACGGCATCAACGAAATCATTGCTACGCTCTTCTACCTGCCTGACGTCATGCGTAACTACTTCAGTGACGGGCGCGACTTTGGCGTGCAGATGACCTACGCCGTCGAGGAAGATCAGCCGCTAGGTACAGCGGGCTGCGTGAAAAATATTGCTGACCTACTTGACGAGACGTTCTTGGTGATCAGCGGCGATAGCGTGACCGACTTTGATCTCCAGGCGGCTATTGAATTCCACAAGCAGAAAGGATCCAAGGCGACTCTAGTTCTGACTCGAGTACCCAACCCGGTCGAGTTTGGCGTCGTCATTACCGACGAGGAAGGACGCATAAAACG
>JBARUP010000690.1:0-2927 GCA_049645805.1 Nodosilinea sp. | reverse complement strand
AGGTAGCCATCCACCGAGGTCGCAACTTCTAGGGTAGAAGCGTTCTTAGCGATCGCAACCCGCATCTCAAGATTGGTGTCAATGGTCTTCCCAGGGTCAAAAGTGCTGCTAGCCGCCGGAGCCGGAGCCGCAGGCGGCTGAGGTACAGACCCTGTCGCCGCAGCTACGCTACTGCTAGCCTTTGGAGGTGCCGCTGCGGCAGGCTTAGGAGGAGTATTGGGCGTAGTCTCCGCAGCTGCTGCGGCTGGTGCCGCAGCGACATCGACAGCACCGTCGGGTGGCAAAGCCGACTGTACCAGCACCCGTCGCGCCCGATAGAGATCAACAATTGACTGGCGCACCATGCCAGTCGTCTGCCAAAGCGCCGGGGCAAAGGTGCCAGAGTCAGACTGACCTTTGCTGCCAAAGGGAGAGGCCGATACCTGAATCAGCACTAGGCTGGCAAAGGCAAGACCACCAAATACCTTGATTTGAGCCGAGGGGTGACCTGTCCGCCCGGGCATTAGCCCTTTGGATCTGAGCCTGCCGCGCAGCGCTTTGAGATTAAACGGCTTCAGTCTGACCGATTTGAGTCGTACTGGCCTCAGCCTAGGCCGAGCCTTCCAGTCATGTCTCATGGTGGTTTAACCTAACCTTTACGCTTCGCGCTAACGGAACTGTGGTTCAAGAATCTTCCCACTTAAGTGTAATCGTTGAAAAATGCATCAGTCAGGATACATTTTTAGCACACACGCCGGGATTGGAGTCTTCTGAGTCGGTAAGTTTGGTCAATCGGGAGCATTCAAGGCGCTGTGCACTCGTAGTGATTATAGTTGTGGCCGCCGCTGCTGGCCTGAGTTAGGTGAGTGCATCCATAGTTGCTCAGGTCGGCGTTGTGGTGGAGAAACCACAGGTCGAAAGGCCGAGGCGGCGCTGAGAGAATGTCTGCCAGCGTTTCTTCTGGGGGGACAGCAGGGTTGTGAGGCAAGGCCCAAAGGAAGAAGCGGGGCGGTACCGACCACTGGCTGTCTGGGGCGGAAGGGTCAAAATGACGCTGAATCTCCCAGCCGATGCTCAGCAGCTCAAGGCCGATCACCGTGGGTTTGGCTTCGATCGGGGTAGGAAACCCAATCAAGATCGGGTGAGCTGACTCGCTTTGTAGGGCGCGCACAAACTGAGCTGGCTCATAGTACTTTGCAAAGGCTAAATTACTGACCACGAAAAGGGCGCTGAGCAAACCTGCAATCCAGACTAGCTGAACCCCGCGTCGCCTTGAAAAGCGAGTGTGAGATGATTCAGGCGGCTTCACGCTGGGCCAGTAGACTGACAGCAGCCCCCCCAGCAGCACCATAACGCCGGGGTGAAAAATAGCGTTGTAGCGGTGGCCGCGAGTAATGTCCATAGCGAGGCCGTAGCTGACCCCAAAGAAGAGGGCGATCGCGGCTAGGACAAATCCACCCATTACAAACAGGCCAAACCGGCCCGAACTAGTCTGGCGCACCAGGGGACCGGCCTTGACCAGCCGTGCTACTAGACCTATCAGCAGCGGCAGCAGCAGCAGCACCGACAGCACAACAGCCGCGATGCCCAGGCCGCCCTGAGCGTGAGTAATCGGAGTCATCACCATAAAGATCAGCCCGACCACCGTTTGGGCCAGGGGGTCAAGCCACCGCGCTGGCTGACTGAGATCAATAGCCAAGTTAGACGACTGACTGCTGCCGTAGAAATTGAGCAGCACCGGCAGCCAAACTAGACAGCTCGCCAGGGTGCCCAGCATAACCCAGTACAGCCGTCGCCACGGTTTTCGCCAAAGGGCCAGAGGCTGTTGTCGCCCCTGCCGCCAGGCCAGAGCTATCAGCACCAGGGCCTGCGCCATTAGCGCCAGCGCCGCGAAGTAGTGGGTAGCAAAAGCGAGAGCGTTCACCCCTATCCACAACAGCCCAAAGGCCGGCGTCATTGGCGACGACATCGGCGGCGTCATTGGCTTGGCATCAGCACCATGCAGACTCCAGACGCCAGCAGCAAAGCAGGCTAGCCCTAGAGAGATCATCAGAGTGGTCATGCCGTAGTGGCGGGCTTCCTGGGCCATAGCTACGCCAAACGGCGATACGGCCATTAGGGCGGCGCTAATGTGTCCAGCCACAGCTGAGCGAAACCCCAGCCATCCTGCCACGTAGACCGCCGGTACGCTCAAAGCGCCTAGGAGAGCAGGCAGAGCGCGAGCCGCCCAGGCAGAGGCCAAGCCCTGCACAGCCGGGAAGCACCGCATCCAAAAGTGAGCCAGGGCGAAGTAGGCAGGTGGATGGTTGTCTTCCTCCATCAGATAGTGGATGGCTGAGCTGACGGTTGCCTCTGGGCGGGGCCGCAGCGGCGTCAGCAGCTGGTCCAAGGACACGACTTGATCGCGCGGTACAGAATGAGTGCTGTTGCCCAAGGAGAAAACAACCGTAGCCACCTCGTCCATCCAAAGGGGCTTGCTGGTTAAGAACATCAGGCGAATAGCCAGGGCGAGCAAGAACCATACCGCGACCCAAAACACTGTCGATGGCACCCGCCACGATTTAAAAGATTGCGTTAATCCTGTCGAAAACTGCACAAAGCTGATGATATTTCTCAACCTGAATTAACGACATTTGTTCCCACAGTAGTCTGCTGAATTCTGCCCCACTAGCCTTAAAAGACCTGGTCTGGCACAGGCTGAGGCGGCAGGCTTAAGTCCTGTAGACGCAGCTAGAGGCGATCGCGTCTTAGCTAGATTTCGGCTACTGAGTTGAGCCCCACGATGTCTTCGTAGGCCGCTGTAACAATACACACCGATAGCGGAATAGTGATTAACAAGCCTAGCCCTAGAGGAATCGCACCGAGAATGTTAAGCCCAAACAGCAGCAGCAGCAAGCCGAAAAAGGAGAACCATTTTTTGGTGATGAGCCTGCGGCTCGTTTCCATAG
>JBARUP010000689.1:0-6835 GCA_049645805.1 Nodosilinea sp. | reverse complement strand
GTGCTGCATTGTGACCCAAATAACGTAGTGCTTCCGTATTATTTAATGCTTCTATATAAAGACGCTGCGGGGCCAGCATGGACCGCTAAGGCTGTACTTTTATATTGGAAACTTTTTGCGAACCTCTGGCCCTAAAACAATCGCCATGACTGACTCTACCGAAAACATCACGGTCTTTATCTGCGGTTCGGCCCTGCGCGGCCAGCCCGACAATCAAAACCTGCAGGATGCAGAGTTTGTAGGAGCAACGGAAACAGCGGCGGTCTATCGCCTGCATGCCGTGAAGGACGGCTGGCATCCCGGCATTTATGAAGTGGACGCCGACGGAATTGCGATTCCGGGGGAGCTGTACGTGATGACGCCGCAGCAGTATACCCACCTTAAAGACAACGAGCCGCCCCACATGTATCCCCATGAGGTGAAGCTAACGGGTGGCGATACGGCGATCGCGTTTCTCTATCCCAAGGCCTTAATCAATGAGCACAGCTGGCCCGACATTTCGACCTACGGCGGCTGGGCGGCCTACAAAGCCGCGACGGCTTAGTTCAGCCTCTAGAAGGACAGTACTAGCGAATACAGCCGAATTAGGCTTGGGATCATTTGGCCCTCAGCGCGATGGCGTAGGTATTTGAGGCTGTCACCTCGCCGACGACGGCAGCGCTGTAGCCCTGCTGCTGCAGCTCGGCTAGGCAGCAGTGGGCGGTGAGAGCAGGCACGGTGGCCAGCAGGCCGCCTGCGGTTTGGGGATCAAACAGCAGGGAATAGAGAGGGTGGCGCGTCTGGGCCGCGTCTGCCGACGGCGCTATAGACTGGGCAGCCTGGAGGTTTTGGGGATGAAGGCTGCTGAAGATCCCGGCGGCCAGGGTTTCAGCCGCGCCAGCGAGCACGGGCAGAGCCTCCAGACTGAGCGTGGCACTGACGCTGGAGGCGCGCGCCATTTCAAGCAGGTGCCCAGCTAGGCCAAAGCCAGTAACGTCGGTACAGGCAGTAGCGCCGTGGCTGCGAAAGATATCGGCGGCGGCCTGGTTTGGGGTCAGCATGGCGGCGATCGCCCCCTCAATCCACCGGCCTTTGGCTTTGCCCTGCATGTCGGCAGCAAACAGAGTGCCTGTACCTAAGGGCTGAGTCAAAATCAGCACGTCGCCAGATCGCATGCCGCCTTTGCGGAGCAGGGTGGCCGGGTTGGCTATACCGTTGCAGGCAAACCCCAGCGCAAGCTGAGGGCCAAGGATGCTGTGGCCGCCGACCAGGGGCGTTTGGCTGGCCCACAGCCCTTTGTGGGTACCCGCCAAAATCTGGTAGAGCAGCTCGGACTGCTTAGCGGGGGTAGCGTAGGGCATCTGCACCAGGGCCAGCACGCTGTGGGGCTGGGCACCCATGGCGTAGAGATCGCTAAGGCAGTGCTTAAGGCAGATCTGGGCAAAGATGAAAGGGTCGTCAACTAGAGCGGTGAAATAATCGACGGTATGCACGGCTGCCCGACCGGGAGGAACAGTGACTACAGCGGCATCATCGGGGGAGTCTAGCCCGATCAGCACCGCCTCACTAGAGAAACTGGGGAAATCTTGCCGCACGCGCTGCAGAGCTTCGGCTAGGGCAGAGCTGCCGACCTTAGCGCCACAGCCAGCGCAGGGGGTGGGTAGAGCGGCGGCTGGGGCGGCAGCGGGCGGCGTCATCTTCCCCACCGGCAGATCCCGAAAGCGGTCCATAAATTTGCGATCGATGTGGTCTTTCCAGCGGTGAGCTAGGGGAGACTCGATCGCAAAGGGGCCGCGATCGGCAATAGCTTGGCCGTGACCCGTTTCAATCAGGCTTAGAAACTGGCGCTGGGGCCGAAAGGGTTTTAGCAGTTCGCCCCGCATATAGCGGCGCAGGTTGTCGGTCAGGGGCGGTCCCTGGCGCACGGCAAACACCCCGGCTTTGGGCCGAGGATGGTGCACCATAGTAGCGACATCGCCGACGGCAAACACATTGGGGTGGGAGAGGGTTTGCAGGGTATCGCCGACCTGAATAAACCCTTTGTCGTTGAGGGACAGGCCTGAGTCTTGCAGCCACGGAGGAGCGGCGGCGCTAGTCACCCAAAAAAGGCGATCGCAGCCTACGGTCAGCCCTGATGAGCCTCGAACAAGGCGCTGCTGGGTCAATTCATCTAGCTCTACCTCAACAACCGATTCACTGAGGTGGAGCTGAACGCCGCGCGATCGCAGCACCTGCGCCAGGCGGTGGCGCGTCCAGCGGTTTCGTTCTGCCGCCAGCTCCTGACCTCGGTGAAACAGGTGCAGAGTGAGATTATCCGGCGACTGACCAAGATTTGTCAGCAGCCCCACCAGCCGCTCATGCAGGGCAATGATAAGCTCCACGCCGCCCACGCCACCCCCCACAACGCCTAGACTAAGCGGCTGGTGAGGGTCCGCCTCGACCGACGCTACAATCTGCTGCCACTGGCGCAGCAGATCGGGCACTGGCTTGGCAGCAATAGCATATTCCGCAGCACCGGGAACCGCTACTGTCGCTGGCGTACTGCCCGTATCGATCGACAGCACATCGTAGGCCATAGGAGGATGGTTGGCGCACAGCACCCGCTGACGATCTAAATCAAGCCCTACGGCGCGATCAACAACGAGGCGGCACCGGGCAAAACGGGTGAGGGGGCGCAGATCTATATGAGCCTGATCAAAGCTGTAGCGCCCGGCTACGTAGCTGGGCAGCATACCCGAGTAGGGAGTGTCTACTAGATTGGTCAGCAGCGTTAGCCGCACCCCGGCCAAAGGGCGCATGCCCCACTGTCGTAGTACTAGAGCATGGGTGTGACCACCCCCGACTAGCACCACGTCGTGCGTAATGGCTTGTTCTGTTTGCATACAATCTGCTGATCCTTAAACTGCGCCCGCCCTCGGCCCACAGTATCTGTGAGCGGCGCGTACCTGTGGCCTAGGCCTATTTATCCACGCCACAATTATCACTCTAGCGAGTGATGCGGAGAATCTCTTTCTTTAAGAGCCTTGTATGGTATGCAAACAGCTATAGAGAGAGGTTTTATATGCCTTTGTATCGGCTTGAAGACTACTACCCTGACTACCGCGAAACCCTAGCTGATGGACAGATAGACAAAATTGGCTCCTACTCCGTCTACGCCCGGGGTGACGATAAAGTCGGCTCGGTCAAAGACCTGCTTGTAGATGACTCTGGGCGTTTTCGCTATTTGGTTGTTGATACGGGGCTCTGGATTTTTGGCAAAACCGTATTGCTACCCATTGGTGTAGCTGAATTTGACTACAACGAGTCTCGAATTTACGTCAATGCTTTGACTAAAGAGCAGGTTGAGCATTTGCCTGAGTATGACGACAACTTAGTGGTAGACGAAGATTACGAAAACCAGATCAGGCGAGTGTATCAACCGATCGCCCAGGGGCGCTCTAGCCGACAGTTTTTGGGTAATAACTACCCTAGCGGGCAGAACGAGGCCCCGGCGGGTGACCTGCGCCGCATGCCTGCGTTGGGCAATACTGCCACCCAGAACGCATCGACCCAGGGCGACCTGCGCCGCATGGGACCTATCGGCGGCACCCCCGCTGCTGGCGCGGCCCAGACTCCTATTGCTCAGCCCGGCTCTAGCGTGTACGACCAGGAAGCTGGCTACTACGGGCTCAGTGAAGAAGATAACCACCAGCTTCTACAAGACTACGAAGAACGCCTAATCACCCGCCGTAGCCGTTCTTAGGCGGGCGTGGGCGTGGGTGTCCCGGAGCTCTCCTAACTAGTTCTTCTAACGGGTGTACTCAATTAAACAGGGTAAGATCGCATCGCCTCTAGAAATCGACTCCGCGCTTTAGATCGATCCCCTTTTCGGCGTAGTGTTTGTGGTTGAAGACTTCGGAGTGGGTGCTGGCGAGCTCAAAGTAGGCGGGGCGATTTTTACAGCGTCCGGTAATGATGACCTCAGTACCGCGAGGTTTGCGCAGCAGCGCCTGCACGACAGGCTCTTCGGGCAGCAGCTCGAGGTCAACGGTGGGGTTTAGCTCGTCGAGAATAATGGTTTTGTAGAGGCCTGAGGCGATCGCGGTGCGGGCAATCTCCCAGCCGCGCTCGGCCTCAACGTAGTCGATAGGCTGCTGCTGCCCGCGCCAGACAATGGCGTCTCGCCCGCAGCGCTGGTGGTCGACCAGGTTGGGATAGATTTTTCGCAGGGCCGCGATCGCCGCGTCTTCGGTGTAGCCGTTGCCCCCCTTTAGCCACTGAATAATCAGCACCCGGTGGGAGAAGTCCTGGCTAATGCCGCGACCGATCGCCTGGAGAGCTTTACCCAAGGCGCTGGTTGACTTGCCCTTGCCTGAGCCAGTATAAATCTCAATCCCCTCGATACCCTCAATGCCTACGGATTTGGGCTGGGGCTTCATTTCAGAGTGCAGATTGGCAACGTCGAGGAGAGGCTGGGGAGCACCGCGCCCGGTGGCAATAATTTCTAGGTGATCGGGCTTGTTTTTCAGGGTCTTGGCTACCTCATCAATGTTCAGCAGCCCGAGGTCGAGCACCGGATTGATTTCATCGAGCACCACCACCGAGTAGAGCCCCGATGCGATCGCCCCCTTGGCAACATCCCAGCCCCGCTGGGCCTCCTGACGGTCAAACTTGGTAATGTCGTCGGGGCCGAAGAACTCGGCTCGTCCGGTACGCACCTGGTCAATTAGATGGGGAAAGCCCCGCTGCAGGGCCTCAATGGCGGCATCTTCATCGTAGGTACGGCCCGGCCCCTTGAGAAAGCGCAGCAGCAGCACCCGGCTCTCTAAGAAATGCTGAATGCCAAGGCCAATGGAGCGCAGCACAACCCCTAGAGCGACCTGCGACTTGCCCTTGCCCTCGCCGTCGTAGACGTGAATCTGCCCCGTAAGCCGCTCGTTGCCCTGCTGAGCGGTGCGAATGCCAATGCCGGTTCTAACCATGGTGTTCTGTGCTGCTTATCTATGCTGCTTAAATTCGTGGACGGGACTGCTACAAAATCTTAGCGAAAGCCGGGGCAAGGTTATACCCTTGATAGGTACAAGAGAAAACCCCCGGTAGAACCTGGCAACGCCCGCCCCATGCCCCTCAACGATTTGCTGTCAGAATTTGGCATTATGCCGCTGCGGGCGATCGCCTTTCAGAGCCTGCTGCTGATGGTAGCTACCGTGCTAGAAGCCATGGTGCTGCGCCAGCGGCTGAGTCTAGGCTACCGCCCCAGTATGCAGTACGCCGCCACCCTTAACTTGCTAGCTACCAGTCTGGGATGGGTCGCGTTTTTGGCGATCGAGGCTGTGCTGCCCCTAGAGCTGCGCAGCCAGGTCATTAGCTACGTGCTGTTCAACCGCTTTTACAGCAACGGCTGGATTGATGTGCTGCCGGTGGTGGTGGTGGTGGTAGCGATCGTCGCCTTTTTCGTCACCTACTGGATTAAGTTTCAGGGACTCATTTGGCTGCTGCAGCTGCTGGGCCAGCAGCCTGTAGAAACAACCCCAGAAGCAATTGAAGACAACCGGCGTCAGCGCTACGAGCGAGCCCGACGCGCCCAGGTGGAAGGTCAGCCGAACGCTTCACCCTGGGCACTAGCGGTGCTCCAGGCCAATGCCCTTAGCTTTACCGTTATTCTGTTGCTGTTGCTGCTGGCCAACCAGGCCAGAATGGTGGAATGGTAGCTTTCTTGCGTCAAACTTTAAGCGAGCTGGGCAACTTGCTGCTGCCACCGCGCTACTTTGCCTGGCAGACCGTCATTTATATCAGCCTATTTTCGTGGCTGATGTCGCTGCTGTCACGTTTCGCTGGGGCAACAGCCTTTACCGTCGGGCTTCTTGCGACCATCAGCTGGATATGCCTGGCGCTGGGGGTGGGCTGGGCACTAGAGGCAAACAAGGTTCGCCCCTTTGGCATTCCCATCGCCCCCTGGGTATCGGGGGGCATTTTGTGCATATTCCTCTTTGGCTCGTGGGGCGGACGCTGGCTGCAGCCGGCCCTGGTCGTTTGGCCCCTGCTATCGTTTGCGGTCATGGCGGTGCCGTACCTGCTGAGATGGGATCTTTCACTCAAGAATCCGCCGCCTGCCGTGCGCCAGCAGCTGGCTCTGCTGTTCTGCCTCAGTCTGCTGTTCAGCAGCTGGTTTCAGTTCTATTTTCGGATTCAAAGCTGGGTGCGCGACTACCCTAGCCTGGTAGCCGACACCGTGGAAAACAGCGCCTTTGTCTATCGCATACCGGGTCAAACCATTGCCCTACCCGCTGGGGTAACCTACTTAACTAAAGCTGAGGAAATGCTGCGCGAACAGATCGACAGCAAGCCCTGGCCCTCGGTAGAGCGCTGGTTGCTCAACCTCGACGGTCAGCGCCAGATAATGCGGCAGCAGCTGAGTAGTCAAATGGGGTCTAGCGCCACTCTGGAAGATTCGCTCTGGAAGCTCGACTTTCAGCCGCTGTCTAACGGCAATGGCTACACCCTCAAGCTGTGGGCGATTTGGTCGGGGCCTGCCGCTACCCCCAGCGGCTACTACCTAGAGAAAACGTGCCAGCTCATGCCCGCCAGCCGCGGCGACCTACTGCCTGATAATGCACCCGTTGGCTACAGCACAACCCAGTGGGCTAGCCTCACCTGCGATCTGGCAACGCCTCGCCAGGCCGGGCACCCTAGGGGCACTGAGGCCAGAGGATAGCCGTACCAGTTTTGTAGGGGAGTTGACGATGGTGCTATCTCGAGTGGGGGTAATTTCCCGCACGGTGTTTTTAGAGGTGATTCGCGATCGCATTCTGTACCTAGTTGCCCTGTTTGCCCTGGTTCTCGTGATTGCTCGGGTGCTGCTGCCCAACATTGCCGC
>JBARUP010000688.1:0-3523 GCA_049645805.1 Nodosilinea sp. | reverse complement strand
GGTAGAAACAGTACCCCTAGCGTGAAGAAAGGCCGACTGGACAAGGGCTAAGAGCACCAAGGCGGTCTTAGGGGTGCCCTGTGATTGCCAATACAGACGGTCCTGAAAAATTCATTCTGTATATACGGTGGTGTTACGGGTGGTCTTTTGAGCCCTAGCGATCGCCGAGTGCGGGTCTGCGCTGGAGTCGGCTATTTGACGATCGGTTAGGCCAAGGGTGTTGAATACTAATAGATGTATTGAGCACGAGCCGGGATTGACGGGGAAAAGCTGTGAACTTTCAGTCTGTGATTGCGACGTTAAATGACTTCTGGGCTAAACAGGGCTGTGTAATTATGCAGCCCTACGATACGGAGAAGGGAGCGGGTACAAAAAGCCCCCATACATTTTTGAGAGCGCTGGGGCCGGAGCCGTGGTCGGTAGCCTATGCGGAGCCCTGTCGACGTCCGGCGGATGGGCGCTATGGGGAGAACCCGAATCGGTATCAGCACTACTTTCAGTACCAGGTGTTGATCAAGCCGTCGCCGAGCGATATTCAGGAGACATATATAGAGTCGCTGAGAGCGCTGGGCATCAAGCCAGAGGACCACGACATTCGGTTCGTGGAGGACAATTGGGAGGATGCGGCGGTAGGAGCCTGGGGTGTGGGTTGGGAGGTATGGCTAGACGGCATGGAGATTACCCAGTTCACCTACTTTCAGCAGTGCGGGGGAATTGACTGCCGCCCGGTGTCGATTGAGCTGACCTACGGGCTGGAACGACTGACAATGTAATTGCAGGAAGTGGATGCAATCGCCAAAATCCGATGGAATGACCAACTTACCTACGGCGACATATATATGCAGGCAGAGGTTGAAAACTCGACCTACAACTTTGAGGCGTCGAACCCGGAGCTGCTGTTTACGCTCTTTGATCTGTACCAGCAGGAGGCGGAGCAGCTAATGGATAGAGGCTTAGTGCTGCCCAGTTACGACTACGTGCTGAAGTGCTCCCACGCGTTCAACCTGCTGGATGCGCGGGGAGTGATTTCGGTGACGGAGCGCACTCGCTACATTCGTCAGGTGCGGGGACTGGCGCGGCGGGTGGCCCAGCTATACCTCGAGCAGCGAGAGAAGCTAGGTTTTCCTTTGCTCGAGACAGCACAGCAGAACGTGGCCTAAAAATTTGGGCTTCTCTACAGAATAGAGAAGCCCAAATTCTAGTTCTCGATGGGGAATTAGGCAGTTTGGCGAAGCACTGTGCCTAGGGCGTGCAGCAAAGTATCAACATTCTCGGTCCGACTGTTGTAGCCCATTAAGCCAATACGCCATACTTTGCCGCCTAGCTCACCTAGTCCGCCGCCTACTTCAATGTTGTAGTCGGCCATGAGCCTGCGGCTTACCGCTTTGGCATCAACACCATTGGGGACTCGCACCGTAGTTAGGGTAGGCAACCGCAGCGACTCATCTACATAACAGGTAAGGCCTAGATCACTCAGTCCGGCCCAGAGGTAGGTGGCGGTTTGATGATGACGCTGCCAGCGGGCCTCTAAGCCTTCTTTAGCTAGCAGACGCAGGGCTTCACGCAGGGCGTAGGTGAGGTTGACTGGGGCGGTGTGATGATAGACCCGCTCTGGTCCCCAATACTTGCGCAGCAGGGCGGCATCGAGGTACCAATTGGCGACGGGCTGACGGCGGCTTTCAAGTTTGGCCACTGCGCGAGGGCCCATGGTGAAAGGAGAAATTCCGGGGGCACAGCTCAACCCTTTCTGACTACAGCTATAGGCTAGATCGACCTGCCAGTCATCAACCAGGACCGGTACACCCCCCATGCTGGTAACAGTATCGACTAACAATAGACAGTCATGGGCAGCGCAGGCTGCTCCTAGTCCTTCGAGGGGCTGGCACACTCCAGTAGAGGTTTCGGCATGGACAATCGCCAGGATTGCAGGCTGATGCTGGTCGAGGGCTGTAGTTAGCTCATTGAGGGTAAAGGCTTCGCCCCAGGAACGGTTGATGGTGACAACATCGGCTCCGTAGCGCTGGGCCATGTCGACTAAGCGATGGCCAAAATAGCCCTTGACGGCAACTAGAACGCGATCGCCTGGCTCGACGGCATTAGCCAGGGTGGCTTCCATTGCCGCTGACCCCGTACCGGCCACCGCATAGGTAAGAGGATGAGTCGTCTGCCAGGTGTAGCGCAGCAGGTCTTGCACTTCGTCCATCATCGCTAAGTAAGCCGCGTCGAGATGACCGATGGGCTGATGGTTCATGGCGGCAACAACGCGAGGGTCAGCGTTAGAGGGCCCCGGCCCCAGCAGCAGTCGCTCGGGCACTTCAAGAGGATTTAGCGCAGCGGGTGGAGTCAGCCAAGCAGAAGGAATGGGGGAAAGGATGGTTGCCATGGGTTGCACCGAGACGACGACAGAGGCACTGGGTGGATAGATGTTGCTGATTTAATTCTCCTATGGAACTGGCATTTAGTAGTATTGAGCACAGTTGGTAATGCTGAGCACAGTAAAAAGAAAGTGGAATTGTAAACTTGGCCGCTTTGGCTTCAGAAACTAATGTCTGACGAAGCCGCTTCGGAGGCAACACGTAGCCATACGACAAACAACGTTCCTGGGCCGGGGTAGGCCGCAGCTTCAGGTGGTAGCCAGGGAGTACCCTGCACCGGGCTGATTAAATTAACGTGGCCTCCCATATCTTGGACAAGATCTTGCGCGATTGCTAAACCTAGGCCCGTTCCGGGAATATTGCCCTGGGCCTTTACACCTCGAAAGTGACGGGTAAACAGCTGTGGCTGATCTTCTAAGGGAATGCCGGTACCGGTATCGCCTACCGCAATACCCTGGAAAACCTGGGCATTCAGTCGCTGAACCAGGCCAGCGGCCACCCACACCAGTGAGCCAGCAGAGGCATACTTCAGCGCGTTGTCCATCAAGTTGTGCAGCACCTCGCTCAGGGCAGCCGGGTCAAGCCAAACGTCGGGCAGAGGGTTGGGAATGTGTTGCACTAGGTCCAGGCCCCGTTCTTGAGCTAGGGGTAGGGTGGACTGTACCAGAGGTAGAGCGACATCGGCAATTGCACCAGGCTTTACAGTCAGCGGTCGGCCTAGACCATGCCTCTGAATAGGGGCGATCGCCAGCGCCTTGATTGAGGAAGCTGCACTATGGGGAGTGGTGCCCTCAGCATAGTCAGCGGTTGAACTGGGCAACATGGGTCTACCTACTGCAGGACTAGAGGAATGAGCCAGGACTTCGTCGCCAGTGGCTACGGCATCGTCAAAATTTTGGGCTAAATCCTGGAGTCTGCGGCTCTCGCGTACGATGCCTTCAGCAATGGGGCGGTTATTGTCTTCCGTCGGCAGCCGTTTGACCATTAGCTTGCCAAAGGTCTGGATTGCCGTTAGCGGATTGCGAAACTGGTGCAGCAAGTTGTGGAAGGTTTCGGACTGATCTATCTGGTTGAGCTGACGCTGGTTGAGCTGACGTTCTAGCCACTGGCTACGCTGATCCATTACGCAGGCGATCGCCAGAGTACTG
>JBARUP010000687.1:0-7450 GCA_049645805.1 Nodosilinea sp. | reverse complement strand
CTCCCTGAAGGCTGCTCTGGCTGGGGGTCAGTGAGAACTCCGCACTGCGCGGTATCGGCGGGTTATAAACCAGGTCTAGGCGCAGAGCTGGATTCTGGCCATAGCCCAGCTGGTTGAGGCGCTGCAGGGCTCGAACCGAATCGCTGTAGACTCCGGCACCCCGCTGTTTATCAACGTTATCTTCCAGGTAGCAGGGCAGGGAAGCAACGACCTGAACCTGGTGCTGGGCAAAGTATTCCGGCAGATCTTCAAAGCCCGGCACAAAAAAGATCGTTAGGTTAGAGCGCACAATCACTGTTTTGCCTAGGTGCCGCGCCGCTTCTACAATGGGACGAAAGCCGTAGTTCATCTCTGGGGCACCGCCGGTTAAGTCGACAGTCGTAATCTGCGGAAACCGGTCTATAAGGTCGATAAGCTGGTTAGCCACTGTGGGCGAAAGTTCTTCGGTACGGTTGGGGCCAGCTTCAACATGGCAGTGGGTACAGGCCAGATTGCACCTGCGGCCCAGGTTGATCTGCAGCACGTTAACAGGCAGCTTAGTCAAAGGCTGATCAAGCCGCTGTTCAAAGGGTATGACGGCTGGCGAAAGGGGAGACTGAACCATAAACTCTAGGTAAGTGCGACGGCATTGCTAATACGATTAGCCGGTCGAGCTGGCTTGCAGGCGCGTGCGCCAAGCCACAGCCAACAGGAATCGGGAGTAGCTTTTTGTATTAGAACCTATAGACCTGAAAACTGCCTGAGACCAGCGCCGCTTGGCTATGTCAGGCAGCTGTCTCCATCCCCATCAGCCAGGCTTAGTAGGTTTAGCTGTGCGGCCATTCTACGAGGGGCAACCCAAGGGTGACGCGGACGCTGCAAGGTTCAGGGCCGTTTTCTGAGGCGAACTCTTTATACTATAGAGAGGTATTTATCCTTATGGATCTGCCCACGCAAACGTACACCTCTGTTTAAGCTGCCGTTGATTCATCAAGAAACCCTGAACCTGCTGGAGTGGCCTCGGCTGTGCCAGCACCTCTCAACCTTTGCCGCCACCAAAATGGGCACCCTGGCGGCCCAGGCGCTAGCTACTCCAGACAGTCAGAAGGCAAGCACAGCACTGCTGCTTCAAACCCAGGAAGCCTGCTGGCTAGAGGAACGCAACAACGCCCTCAACTTCGGCGGTATTCGCGACATTGGTCCAGCGGTAGCTCGGGCCTACCGTCAAGGGCTGCTCAGCGGTGAGGAACTGCTAGCGATCGCCACCACCCTAAACGGAGCCCGCCAGCTGCGCCGCACCATTGATGGACAGCCACCGGAGGATCTGCCGGTGCTGCAAGAGCTGGTCGTTGACCTTGCTACTCACCCCGATCTAGAGCAGCAGATCTACCACTGCATTGACGATCGCGGCGATGTGACTGACCGAGCTAGCCCTAAGCTAGGGGGCATTCGCGATCGCCTCAAGTCTACTCGCCAAGATATTCAGCAGCGGCTACAGCGCATTTTGCAGCGTCAGGCAGGAGCGATGCAGGAGCCGCTTATTACTCAGCGGGGCGATCGCTTTGTGCTGCCCGTCAAAGCGCCCCAGAAAGACGCCGTGCCCGGTATCGTGCACGACGCCTCGGCTAGCGGAGCCACCCTCTACATCGAACCTCAGGCCGTAGTTGAGTTGGGCAACCGTCTGCGTCAGCTGCTCCGTCAGGAGAAAACCGAGGAAGAGGTGGTTTTGCGCCAGCTCAGCGATGCGGTAGCAACGGTTTACGATGATCTGACGGCGCTGCTAGCCGTGGTCATCGATCTAGACTTAGCCCACGCCCGCGCCCGCTACTCGCTGTGGCTAGAGGGCAACCCGCCCCGCTTTACAGAACCCGATGAGCAGACCACGCTGCGCCAGCTGCGCCATCCTTTACTGGTGTGGCAACAGCGCCACGAGCAAGGCCCAGACGTGGTCCCCATTAATCTACTGATTCGCCCCGACCTGAGCGTTGTAGCCATCACCGGCCCCAACACCGGCGGCAAAACCGTCACTCTCAAAACCCTAGGGCTAGCGGCGTTGATGGCTCGGGCAGGCCTATACATTCCCGCCCGCGAGCCGGTGGAGCTGCCCTGGTTTGAGCAGGTGCTGGCCGATATTGGCGATGAGCAGTCGATTGAACAGAGCCTCTCAACGTTTTCGGGACACATCCGCCGGATCGGACGGATTTTAGCGGCGTTGGGGAGTAGTGAGGATAAGGGCAACGCTCTCGTTCTCCTCGACGAGGTCGGCGCGGGCACTGACCCTAGCGAGGGCACGGCGCTGGCGATCGCGCTGCTGAAGCATTTGGCCAGTCGAGCGCGGCTGACCATGGCGACGACCCACTACGGCGAGCTCAAAGCGCTGAAGTATCAGGATGCGCGGTTTGAGAACGCGTCGGTGGAGTTTGACGAAGCAACGCTGTCGCCCACCTACCGTCTGTTGTGGGGCATTCCAGGGCGGTCGAACGCGCTGGCGATCGCGCGTCGTCTGGGGCTAGACGCGGCGGTGGTAGATGAAGCCACCGCCCTGATGGCGCTAGGTTCTCAAGATGACGTCAACCAGGTAATCGCGGGGCTAGAGGCCCAGCGTCGCGACCAGGAGGCGCGCGCCCAAGCCGCGGCGGACCTGCTGTCAGACACTGAGCGGCTTCACAACGAGGTGCAGCGAAAAGCCGATCTGCTGCGCGATCGCGAACAGGAGCTTAAGCAGCAGCAGCAGGCTGCGGTACAGGCCGCGATCGCTGACGCCAAGCGCGATATTGCCAAGGTGATTCGCCGTCTCCAGCAGGGTGATGCCACGGCCCAAGCGGCCCAGCGGGCTACGGAAGCTGTAGATGCGATCGCCACGACTCATCTCCCCGCCGCTCCGGCTCCAGCAAAACCAGGCTATCGACCAGCGGTGGGCGATCGGGTGCGGATTCCTAGCCTGGGCCAGACTGCCGAAGTGCTTACTGTTCCCGATGGCGACCACCGCATTACCGTGCGCTTTGGGCTGATGAAGACCACCGTTGGCCTGGCCGATATTGAATCTTTGCGGGGTGAGAAGGCCGAGGTGCCGCCTAAATCAAAGCCGGTCAATACTATACCTGCGGCCCAGGCTGCACCTCCCGCACCAGCCGTTCGCACTAGCCGCAACACGATTGATCTGCGCGGCATGCGGGTAGCAGAGTCAGAGGCGGTGCTCGAAGAGGCGATCGCCAAGGGCAGCGGTGCCCTCTGGATTATTCACGGCCACGGCACCGGCAAGCTCAGGGCCGGAGTGCATGAGTACCTCAAGCGCCATCCCCAAGTTCAGCGCTTTGAGCCTGCGGCTCAGCCCGACGGCGGTACTGGGGTAACGGTAGCCTATCTCTGAGCCCTGATGCTCAAGGTCTGCCCTGTATCTAAATCGGTAACCACGCCGCCGGGTCAAGCTCATCGTGGCACAGTGAATGGGTTGATGTTGAATAAGTGTGAGGCCGATGAAAATTAAACGTTGCATCCCTAGGCAAATGGCGGCAGCGGCAGTAATGTCAGCTGTGCTAGCCTCAGGCCTGAGTTTTGCCCCCGTGTTCACCCCCGTAGCTATGGCCCAAGAAGCAGCGATGAGAACTTTAACCGTCACCGGTCAGGGCGAGGAGACGGTGCCTACGACTAAAACCCAGGTTAGCCTAGGAGTTGATGTGCAGGGTACTGATGCGGCAGTGGTACAGCGCGAGGTCGCGCAGCGCACAACGACGGTGGTTGAACTGCTGCGATCGCGCTCAGTAGAAAAGCTAGAGACCACCGGTATTCAGCTCAGTCCTCGCTACAACTATGAGAACGGTCGCTCAGAGGTAATTGGCTACAGCGGCAGCAACACAGTCAGCTTTCGTATGCCCACCGAGAGCGTAGGGTCACTGATTGACGATGCGGTAAACGCTGGTGCCAACCAAATTCTCGGCGTTAGCTTTGTAGCCGATGACGACGCCCTAGAGACTGCCCGTCAGCAGGCGCTGCGCGCGGCGGTGGATGACGCCCAGGCCCAGGCGGGTGTTGTGCTAGGAAGCCTCAACCTCAGGTCGCAGGAGGTAGTTAGCATTCAGGTCAACGGCGCTGCGCCGCCCGCACCGATACCCACGCCTCGGCTAGCGGAGTACGCCTCTAACCAGGCCGATGCCTCAACTCCTGTTATTGGCGGTGAGCAGACTGTACAGGCCCAAGTTACGCTGCAGATTCGCTATTAAAGGTCTCGCAAACGTCTTGGTTGAATTTAAATTAGGCAAAGCAGGCCAGCTTATCCACTGCTGAACAGGTGCTTTAGCGGGTCCAGAACTGGCGAAAGTCTTCGTCTTGGTCGCTGAGCCGAGCCCAGGCACCCCACCCGGTCAGAATGTCTACCAGCCTGGCGCAGGCAGGGCGTTCGGTAGCGTAGTGGCCTGCGTCAATCAGCACCAGACCGCGATCGCGCCCTTCCTGAAACTGGTGAAACTTACAGTCTGAGGTTAAGTAAGCCTGCGCTCCAGCGTTAGCTACTGCATCTATAAAGCTGGCTCCGCTGCCGCCCAGCACCGCCACTCGGTCGATCCGCTGATCTAGATCAGCAGTGGGGGAGTAGATTAGCTGCGGCGGCACCAGCTTAGCCTGAACTAAATTTAAAAGCCCGCGCAGACTCAGAGCTGGACTAAGACTGCCCACTCGCCCGTAGCCCAGGCCTAGCTGAGTTGGCACAACCGGCTCTGAGTTTTGAAGCGATAAGACCTGGGCCAAAAGGTCGGCGGTGCCGTCTTGCACTTGGTCAAAATTGGTGTGGGCGGTGTAGATCCCAATGCCGTGGGCGATCGCCTGCTGCACCATGTCGCCAACTGGGTCGGCCTGGGTCACTTTCTTTAGAGGGCTAAAGATTAGCGGATGATGGGCCAAAATTAGGTTCACGTCTTTACCCTGGCCGCGCAGCGCGAGGGCTTCGGCCATCACTGCCAGCGTGGGCGTGAGGCACACAAGCACGTTTGCCGACTGCTCTAGCACTCCCGGCTGCACCTGCCAGCCGCAGTTGTCCCAGCTTTCCTGCCAAGCAGGATTGGCCCAGGCTTCAAGTTTGGCGATTAGGTCTGCGATCGCAAGTGCCATAGTACTTCGCTAGCTCAGCAGTCTTTTGTGTAAAGCAAGGCTGTGTAAAGCAAGGCGTCAGCCAAAGGTTGAGAACTAATGCCAATCGTAGCTGAGGCTAAGCAAAAAGCTGCTGGCCAGAGCTGTTCGGCTGTAAGGGGAAGCTCCCCTTGCTTACCGTACTAGCTCTGGCCAGCGGCCAGTTAGTGAAAGGCTTAGATTACTGCAACGATCTTGGATCTAAGCCTGAGCGACCTCTACAGGAAGAATGGCGTAGTCCGCTACGGTTACGCGACTGCCCCCCGTGGCCCAGGTTATTCAGCGAGCCCAGGGCTCAAAACGCTAGTTGACGAGGTTGCTCAGAGCGTCTTCAATCTTCTCCATGGGCGCAGTGGCATGCTGGGAGTTAGCAGGGCTGTTTGATTTGGTAGTAGCATCTTTCTGAACTTCGTTTAGCCCTTTGTTGGCCCGATCAGCCATCTTGCCGCCGTCTAACGCATTCTCAGGCTGAACAGATTTCTCGGCTTCGTTATACACCTCGTCAAGCTGAACCGTGCCTTGTTCAGGGCTGCTTGGATTGCTGCCAATCGCCAAAGCAGGGCTAGCCGATAGCAGAACGAGCGTGCAGGACAGCGCGATCGCCAGATTGCGAACCCAAGTCGTCACCGAAGCAAAAACGGTATTCATAGTCAGTCTCCAAATTGAAGTTGATAAGCTTGCCCGTCTGGTAATGCCAACGTGGGCGCACCGCTGAGCAGAGCCTTACTTTTGTACCGATTTAGATCCCTCTTGTGAATCTTCCTAGAGACAGAGAGTACGGGCAGAAATCTCAGGCTAGGGGATATTCTTGCCACTGCAAGAGCAGGTTTTCTCGGTCTGTATTTACCTGGCTTTGACCAGAAACTTCTCGGGAATCTGGGTGTACTCGCTGACTACCTGGCGAAACTCTTCACCGTCAATAGTTTCACGCTCTAGCAGTACATCTACTAGATGGTCCATCAGGACGCGGTTTTCTCGCAGCAGGGTGCGGGCGCGATCGAGGCACGATAGGGCAATGCTTCGCACCTGGGCATCGATTTTGCTGGCCATTTCCTCAGATACCTCGTTGCGGGGCATCAGGTTGCGGCCCAAAAATACCTGATTGTCCATGCTTTCTAACGCTACAGGCCCCAGGTCAGACATGCCGTAGAGGGTTACCATCTGGCGGGCTAGGTTACTCACCTGCTGAATGTCGCCGCTGGCACCTGTAGTAGTTTCGTCATCGCCAAATACCTCGGCTTCAGCAGCAAAGCCCCCCAGCGCTACGGTGATGCGGTCGACTAGCCAGTTGCGGGTGTAGAGGCCGCTATCGATAATGTCTTCATTAGGCAGCGACTGGGTAAACCCCTCGATTCCGCCCGAGCGCGGAATGATAGTGACTTTATTCAGCTCGTCGGAGTGGGACAGCAGGGTGGTCAGCAGGGCATGGCCCACCTCGTGGTAAGCCGTCATGCGTTTGCGGCTGCTGTCGAGTAGAGGCGTAAGGCTGAGGCCGATGGTGAGGCGATCGATCGCATCTTCAATCTCGGTCATGCCCATGGCCTCTTTGCGCCGCCGGGCGGTGAGAATAGCCGCCTCGTTGAGCAGGTTAGCAAGCTCAGCTCCCGAAAAACCAGGGGTACGACGCGCTACGGCAGCGAGGGACACTTCCGACTCAATCTTCTTGTTGCGGGCGTGCACTTCTAAAATCGACAGCCGTCCCTTATAGGTGGGCAAATCAACAACAACCTGGCGGTCAAACCGGCCGGGCCGCAGCAGCGCTAGGTCAAGCACGTCTACTCGGTTGGTGGCCGCAATCACAATGATGCCGCTGTTGCCCTCGAAGCCGTCCATTTCGGTCAGCAGCTGGTTAAGGGTCTGCTCACGCTCGTCGTTACCACCGCCAATTCCAGCGCCTCGCTGACGGCCTACCGCGTCAATTTCATCAATAAATACAATGCAGGGAGCGTTTTCCTTGGCTTTACGAAACAGGTCACGCACCCGCGACGCCCCCACCCCCACAAACATTTCGACGAACTCAGAGCCCGAAATGCTGAAAAAGGGAACACCGGCTTCACCCGAGATCGCCTTAGCCAGCAGAGTTTTACCTGTACCCGGCTGACCAATTAGCAGCACACCTTTAGGAATGCGTGCCCCAATAGCGGTGAATTTTTCCGGGCTCTTGAGAAAAGTGACAACTTCTTGCAGCTCTTCCTTAGCTTCTTCGATACCCGCCACGTCGTCGAACACCACGCCGGTTTTGGCTTCCATTTGAAAACGAGCCTTCGACTTACCGAAGCTCATGGCGTTGCCCGCCCCCGCTGCCGATCGCCGCAGCAGCATCAGCAAACCAAAGATCAAAATTAAAGCC
>JBARUP010000686.1:0-6471 GCA_049645805.1 Nodosilinea sp. | reverse complement strand
CTGGAGCAGGTAGCGTGCGAAAGCGAGACAAGCAAGGAGCCGACGAAACGCTAGAACGAAAATTTAGGATGGAGTCTTTTTCGCTCACTTTGAGAAGAACTCGGTACACTTAGCATAAGAACAGGTTTACTTAACTTCTAGAGTCCTGAGGGCTAGCCGTGCCGTCGATTATTGGAATTCTGGCGCTCATCATCATTGGTTACACCGTTGGCTCGGTGCGGATCATCAACCAGGGTACTGAGGCATTAGTGGAGCGCTTAGGTCGCTACCATCGCAAGCTCAAGCCCGGAATGAATTTTATTGTGCCGGTGCTTGACTACATCGTGCTGCGCGACAGCGTGCGGGAGCAGATTCTAGATGTAGATAAGCAGGGGGCAATCACGCGAGACAACGTGTCTTTAGAAGTTGATGCGGTGGTTTACTGGCGCATTCTGGAGCTAGAGCTGACCTACTACGCCATCGAGAACGTTGAGCAGGGTATTGAAGAGCTGGTGATCACCACCCTGCGATCGGAAATCGGCAAGATGGAGTTTGAAAAGACGTTCTCGTCGCGGGACGAACTCAACCGGGCGCTGCTGTCTCAGCTTGATGAAGCCACTGAGCCCTGGGGCGTGAAAGTGACCCGGGTGGAGGTGCAGGAAATTACCCCTCCCGACGAAGTGCGGCAGTCTATGCAGCTACAGCAGGCCGCAGAGCTCAAGCGACGAGCCACCGTGCTTGAAGCTCAGGGAGAGCAGGAAGCCGCTATTAAACGGGCTGAAGCTACGGTGCAGTCTATTCAAATGCTGTCTAGGGCGCTGACCGATCGCACTGATACTGGCGAAATCCTCAACTATTTACTGGCCCAAAGCTATGTAGAAGCCAACCAAAAACTAGGGGAGAGTGACAACTCTAAGGTTGTCTTTATGGATCCTAAAATGCTGACTGAGGGGCTTGTCGATCTGATGCAAACTAGCACCACAACGCCAAAGGCTGCCGACAATTCGGGTGATTTTCCTAGCCGAAAGCGCCCCTAAGCTGGTGAGCCATCAACGAGCCGATGACATCAAATCACATCAAACTACAGAGACTGCCCGCGAAGATAAAGAGAAGTCGGTAAGCTAGAAGACTGCGCTCTACTTTTTGCCATGGTTGCTACGTCCCTTTCTGCTACCGGTTCAGTCTCTGGAAAGTCTTTTCTAGACGGTGAGGAACCTCAATATCAGCCTCTGCTGGGCAAATCTTTAGCTGAACTGACTGAGTGGGTGCAGGAGCAGGGTCAGCCTAGCTACCGTGGTAAACAGCTTTACCAGTGGTTGTATCACCAGGGGGCGCGATCGCTTCAAGATATCACCGTGTTTCCCAAAACCTGGCGGCAGGCCTTGGGGGAGGTTGACCTAGGGCGCTCGGTCCTCCACCATCGGGTTGTGGCTAGCGATGGCACAGTGAAGTACTTGCTTAAGCTAAGTGATGGCGAAATCATTGAAACCGTAGGCATTCCCTCGGCTAAGCGGCTGACGGTGTGCGTATCGTCACAGGTGGGTTGTCCTATGGCCTGCGATTTCTGCGCTACGGGTAAGGGAGGGTTTAAGCGCAACCTAGCCTCCCACGAGATTATTGACCAAGTGCTTACGGTTCAGGAAGACTTTGGCCTGCGGGTAAGCCATATCGTATTTATGGGCATGGGCGAACCGCTGCTCAACACCGATCACGTGGTTACTGCCATTCGCTGCCTCAACCGCGATGTGGGCATTGGCCAGCGGGCCATGACGCTGTCTACGGTGGGCGTGCCGGGCCGCATTCGAGCCTTGGCGGCAGAGCAGCTTCAGGTAACCCTGGCGGTGAGCCTGCACGCTTCTAACCAGTCTCAGCGACTGCGCCTGATTCCTAGCGCCGGAGCCTACCCCCTAGAAGTACTGCTCGACGAGTGTCGCGAGTATGTAAAGCTGACTGGTCGGCGGGTAACGTTTGAGTACATTCTGCTAGCGAGGCTAAATGACCAGCCCGCCAACGCGGCTGAACTAGCCCAGCACCTGCGGGGGTTTCAGAGCCACGTCAATTTGATTCCCTATAATCCCATTGATGAGGCTGACTACCAGCGCCCTAGCGAAGCCGACATTCGAGCCTTTGTAGCTGAGCTAGAGTCTCGCCGCGTCGCTGTAACTGTACGCTACTCCCGAGGGCTAGAAGAGAACGCAGCCTGTGGTCAACTGCGCGCCTCTCGACCCTAGCGGTCTATCGGTAGGAAGATCTCGCATCTGTGATCGGATTTCCCAACCGCTGAATGCTTGAGATTTTGTTAAGTTACAAGAAGTAAGGTTTTGCTGTTTATTTTTGACAGGCGGACCTACTTTAATCATTAGCAGGTTGGAATGGCTCTAGCTCCAATATCATCGCTGACGTCTGTGACCGCCAACCCTTTAGATATAGCAAACTGGCTGCTGGCTTTGTCGCGGGTAAAGACAACCGTACACGGGCGCGATCGCCTGCCCTCCCGCCTGCCCTCAGTCGTTGTTAGCAACCACCGCAGCATTATGGATGCGCCCCTGCTGATGAGCGCTACGGGCCGACCCGTTCGGTTTGCCTGCCACCATTACATGAGTCAGGTGCCTGTTCTGCGCAATGTTATCAATGCACTGGGGTTTCTACCCCTTGATTCGCCCGAGAAGGGGCAGACGGCGTTCTTTCGTCGCGCCATGAGGGCGTTGAGTGATGGAGAGGCTGTGGGAATCTTCCCTGAGGGCGCAGCTCCAATGGTAAACAAGACCACCCCAGACAATCTGAACAGCTTTCATCGGGGGTTTGCCCATCTTGCTCTGCGCGTCCCGGTTGAAGAGCTAGTGATTGTGCCGATCGCGATCGCAGCACACCGAGAAATTGCTAATCCGGGGGTACCTCTGCAATGGCTGAGCCTTTTTGATGCCTCTGAGCCTCTGTTTCAGCAGCCGGGATGGCACCCGGCTGTCTTTTACCAGGAGGTCGATCTGCTAGTTGGTCACCCAGTGCGAGTTGACGCTCGGCTGCGATCGCACTACCGCAGCAAAAGCTCCAGTGAGTTGGTTACTGAGCTGACCCAGTGCTGCGAAGACGAAATTGCTAGGCTGCTAAAGCAAGGTTTTAGCTGATATTTCGTGGACTGTTGATCAGGGCCGCTGTCGACTCTGATGGTCTTAGGTCCGGCTCGTCGTCTGCAAGCGTCATCTATGGCTGAATCTTCTCTCAAGCTCTACGCTCCGGTTGGTAAGCACCCCGGCCGTTCTCTGTTTGTGTATTTACCGGGTATGGACGGCAGTGGTGCTCTCTTCAACCTGCAAAGCGCTGGCCTGAAGGCAGACTTTGACCTTCGCTGCCTGGTTATACCGGGCGATGACCTGTCGTCGTGGGAGCGCCTGGCCCACCAGACTGTACAGCTAATCCGTCAGGAAGCTGGAGCTAGCCCGGTCTATCTTTGCGGTGAGTCCTTCGGAGCCTGTCTGGCACTGCGAGTGGCGGCTCTGGCTCCCGCCCTAGTCAGCCACCTTATTCTGGTCAACTCGGCTTCATCGTTCCACCGCTTTCCGTGGCTGCACTGGGTCGCTAACTTGACTCCCTGGATGGCTCCCCCGCTTTACCAGGGCTCCAATGTGTTTAGCCTGCCGGTGTTGGCTAACCTTAGCCGTGTTGACGATGTGAACCGTCAGGCCCTTATGCAGGCTATAGCGACAGTTACCCAGCGTAGTGCCGCCTGGCGGCTGTCGCTACTATCACGATTTCGCCTAGAGCCACTACGGCTGCAGCGGGTCACCGCCCCCGCGCTGCTGGTAGCATCGCTGAGCGATCGCCTGCTCCCCTCCCTAGAAGAAGCCCAGCACCTAGCCACGCTGCTGCCCAATTCCCGCATCTACCCCTTACCCCACAGTGGTCACGCCAGCCTGCTCGAAAACGGCGTTAACCTGGGGGCTATATTAAGAGCAGTAGACTTTCTGCCTGCTTCTAGACGGGACGACCAGCAGTCAGGAGCGGATCAACCTGCTCCCCTGGTCTCCTGAGACGCTGCGGCATGATACCCGCTGAAGCTAATTAATTGTGCTGCTCTAACCTCTATCGATTTAGAGGACGCTCCGCTGCGGCCTGTTCCCCATACTGCCTGGCTGACTATAGTAGGATTTGGACATCCCAGCGCTAGTACCTCCCAATGCAGACTCCAGGCTTTTTGCGCCGCGCTCAGCGCTGGCTGTTTCGCACCCCCGAGCGCGCCCTTGATCAGGCCTACGAAGCCGCCCAGATGATTGTAGCGATCGAGCGCGAGTACTTTGGGGGCAACCCGGTCTCCTCCCGCTACGGCAGCTATGGTGACAGCGCTATGGCCTACTTTCAGGGAGAGCTTAAAAAATACCTGAATCTGATTAGAGTGCGCATGGCCGAATTCAGGGCCAGTCGAGCCATTGCGCGAGTCAGCGACCCGCGGGTTATGGAGGTGCAGCTTCCGGCCTCTGAAGCTGATGAGCTAGCCGTTAGCGTAATTGATCAGCAGGCTGTGTTCTTTCGCAAGCTGCGCCTAGTCGATGAGGTTCTGGCTCGCTACGCTAGCTTAGACAAGGCCTCTGAGCGAGTGATTACGCTCGCCAACGGGGCTAACGGAGGACCTGCCGCTTCGGCTCAGGTGCTGCGCTCCAGGGCAAACCAGGCCCAGGGCCAAAGCAGGGTGAGCAAAAACGGAGCGGCTCGCGCCACTTCCCCGTCGGGCATTACTCCTTCCGACAGCGCTCCTCCCGATGGCACGCGAGCAGCGGGCCTCTCTGACCGAGTCAATGTGCTGCCCCGCTCCATTCTGCGCACCGTCGATCGCATTCGTCAGGACCTCGACCCCAACGCCGAGCAGGAGGTGGTGCAGGAGTTCCGCAACTCTAAATCTAAAACCACCGCCGCTATTCGTTTTTTGCTGCTGCTGATCATTGTGCCGTTGCTAACTCAGCAGTTTACTAAGACTTTTTTTGTGGGGCCAATCGTCGATCGGCTGCGGACCGGCGGCGAAGAGACCGAGGTATTTTTGAACATCGAAATGGAAGAAGAAGCGCTTCACGAGCTTCAGCAGTTCGAGGAGCGGCTGCGGTTTGAGGTGCTCATCGGCAAAGTGCCGACCCTGTCGGAGCTCAATATTGAGCAGCGGGTGCGGGCCAAAGCAGGCGATATTGAAGAGGAGTATCGCGATCGCAGCGCTAGCGCGGTCAAAAACGTCTTTTCTGATATCATAGCAGCGATCGCTTTTGCGCTGCTGTTGATTACCCGCAAGCAGGATGTGGCCAACGTTAAGGCCTTCATGGATGAGATCGTTTACGGTCTCAGCGATAGTGCTAAAGCCTTCATTATTATCTTGTTCACCGATACCTTTGTGGGCTTTCACTCACCCCACGGCTGGGAGATTCTGCTGGAGGGGCTGTCGCGGCACCTGGGTCTGCCGGCCAACCGCGACTTTATCTTTCTGTTCATCGCTACGTTCCCGGTCATTCTCGATACCATCTTTAAATACTGGATCTTCCGCTACCTAAACCGCATCTCTCCCTCGGCGGTAGCTACCTACAAGACGATGAACGAGTAATAGATCGTCTGCTAGGACTAGCTCAGAAGTCGGTAGCAGAGTCACAAACTAGAGCCCTGAGCTTGCAGCGGCCGTTAACATTCCGTAAAATCTCTATTGGATCCTACAAACCCAGGTAAAAAATTTGCCTAGACTAGCGCTTTCCCTAGCTATTGATAGCTGAAATACCTAACGTACAAGAAGCACCTTGCTATGCTCAGGCCACCCGGTCGCCTTTAGCATCTGCGCTGGTCGCTAGGCTGGGCTATCTCAGCTGCTCTGATCAGCCCTGTCAACCCCTTAAACCTCAGGATATGCCTCGTGTTTGAGTACTTGCCCCCCCTCAACAATCACAATCTGCCTTATCCCGATACGATTCACCCGATTGTGGTGCACTTTGTTATTGCGATGGTGCTGTTTGCCGTCCTCTGCGATCTGATTGGCTCTTTTACCAAAAACTCTCGTCTGTTTGAGGTGAGCTGGTGGAATATGGTGTTTGCCACCGTGTCTATCTTTATCGCGATCATCTTTGGCCAAATTGAAGCTGGTCTGGCAGAACCCTACACATCCGCCGTTGGCGATCTCAATCTGCACACTCTAATTGGTTGGTCGCTCTCGGGTCTCATTGCAGCCCTCACGGGCTGGCGCTACATTATTCGCATTCGCACACCCGAGAAGCTGCCTGCGGCTTACCTAGGCTTCAACGGTCTGCTATTGGGCATTGTGCTATTTCAGACCTATCTGGGCGACAAGCTGGTTTGGGTTTACGGGCTGCACAGCGCCCCTCTGGTAGAAGCCGCCCGCGGAGGGGTGCTGTAATGACTAGTCTTTTGACTGCCGAGGTAGGTGCCAACAATCTGCCGTACCACATTCCTATCCACCCTAACCTGGTTCATTTGACACTCGGTCTGTTTATTGTGGCCGTTGGTTTTGAT
>JBARUP010000685.1:0-16217 GCA_049645805.1 Nodosilinea sp. | reverse complement strand
GATCCGTCGTCATCTCCCAGTCGCAGGCCGCATAGTCAACCTGGTGGACTAAATCGACCACATAGTCTTTCTGGAAATCGATTTGCTCGAAGGGGGTCTGTAGGGCAGACTCACGCTGCTGCCAGAGGGCTATATCACGGGCAATCGCCTCTGCATTCGGCAGCTCAATCCGGCCCAGCACCGCGTCACGGGCGTACCAGGCCTGCACATCAAACATGCTGAAGGTGTAGAACTGATCCTGCATGCCCAGGTACATCAGCTTCGGGTTTGGTTCCCAGAAAATGCCTTTGTAGAGAGAGCCTGGATAGAGGCGATTCTGAGTTTTCAGCCTCAGGCTATCCGCTAAGAACGGGAAGTGATGTTGATAGCCAACACACAGAACGACGGCATCTACCTCCTGCTGGCTCCCGTCTTTGAAGCAGGCGGTTTTGCCGTCGAGATGAGTCAGCAGGGGCACCTCTTTAATGCCCTCAGGCCAGTCAAAGCCCATCGGTGCGGTGCGGTAGCTGATGGTGACAGAGCTGGCCCCGTATTTGTAGGTTTGCAGGGCAATGTCCTCAGCGGAGTAGCTGCTGCCCACCACCAGCACACTGCGCCCCTCAAACTCGCGGGCATCGCGAAAGTCGTGGCTGTGCAGCACCCGTCCGGGGAACTGAGCAATGCCTGCAAACATCGGCTGCTGGGGAACTGAGAAATGCCCGGCACAAACGATGACGTAGTCGAAGTCTTCGGTGTACTCGCGATCGCCCTTCAGGTCTTTCACCCTAACTTTGAATGTATCGCTCGCCTCCACGTATTCCACATAGCGCACTGGCGTACTAAAGCGAATATATCGCTCCAGGTTGTCCTTTTTTGCCCGTCCCACAATGTAGTCGTAGAGCACCTCACGGGGTGGAAAGGAGGGAATAGGCTGGCCAAAATGTTCATCGAAAGTATAGTCAGCAAACTCTAGACATTCCTTCGGCCCGTTCGACCAGAGATAGCGGTACATGCTGCCGTGAACGGGTTCACCATATTCATCTAGCCCGGTGCGCCAGGTGTAGTTCCACAGCCCGCCCCAGTCAGCTTGCTTCTCAAAACACACCAGTTCTGGGATCTCAGCTCCTTTCAGTTGGGCCTGTTCAAAGGCGTGAAGCTGAGAAAGACCGCAAGGCCCTGCACCAATAACGGCAATGCGAGCAGGCATGGGCAATTGTTTCCGACGCTAAATGTTGTAGAACTTATACTCCTTTTCTAGGCAGCCGTTTGCTAGTAGGTATACCGTGACGGCCTGAGGCCGGGACCGACGGACTTGAGCTGTTCCCCTGCCATACCAAATCTGGCTCAACCCAGCCCTAAATCGAGAAACGAGCTATAGCTCGCCTCTACCAGATCTCGAAAGCAGTCTGAATCTGATCGATATCTGAGCAGGCAGTTTGGATTAAGAGCCTTGGCTCTCCTTGCCAAAGATGATGCCAGGCCAAGATCGCCTTGCCGTTGATGCGAGCGGGCACGGCGCGATCGCAGGGAAACGGATTCAGGGTGTACAGCGGTTTGATTATAGCGATTTGAGCCAGACGTTCGAGTCCGGCGGTGGCGGGCATAACTAAATTTGCGGTGGCACAAGGCTTCACCCAGACCTTCAAGTTCAGAGGGGCGATCGCCTGATCGAGGCGGATAGTTTCTGGCACCGCAACCCGAAAGTTGCCCTCACAGAGCCGCAGCACCGAGCAGCCCTGCTGGCTGAACTCTGCCCTCAGAGACTGAAAAGGAGCCAGGTGGCTGATATCAGGAGAAAAGAGAGCGATCGCCACCTGTAGCCCATCGACCCCGGCAAAGTCCCAGAGGTCATAGCTGGGCGGGTTTATAACGGCTCTAGAAAAATCGGCAGCTGACGTCATGGCCATTATCCTCGCGCTCGGCTTTTGGTGGGGTCGTAGAGCGACAGCGGCCCCACTTGCGCCCGAACCCGGCGCTTCAGCCCGTCCATGAAGCCGACCTCTAGCTCCATCTCAGGCTGAGCATACTCGGGAGCCACCTGGGCTAGGGCAATGCTGCGGTTCAGCACGGGGGAAAAGGTGCCGCTGGTAACGTGGCCGACCCGCCAGCGATCGCCTACCGGATACACGCACTGCCCCCCGCAGGCCACTTCGTTGCTGTCTAGGGTTAACCCCACGGCAACAAAGGGCGGGCGCTCGCGGAGCTTTTCTAGCGCGGCGCGGCCCGCGAAGTCGGGCTTGGTTTTGAGCCCCACACTCCAGCCGATGCCCGCCTGATAGGGCGAAATTAGGTCGCTGAACTCTCTGCCCGCAGCCAAAAGTCCAGCTTCAATGCGGGCGCGATCGAGGGCCTGCATGCCCAGAGGCAGCAGGTCATAGGCTGTTCCTACCTGCATTAACACGTCCCAAAGGCCGGCCCCCTGAGCGGGATGCACAAAGAGTTCGTAGCCCAGCTCGCCCGTGTAGCCAGTGCGGGAAATCAGCGTAGGAATGCCGTTTACACGGCCCGTCACAAACCGGAAGTAGGGCAGGGCGGCGAGATCGGTACAGGACCATTGGGCATCAATCTCGACGAGCGATCGCAGCATCTCCCGCGAGGCAGGCCCCTGCAAGGCCAGGTTGTGCCACTGGTGACGGCTGGGCTCCACCGCCACCTCCCAGCCTCTTTTCTGAGCGACTTCTTGCAGCCACAGACCATCGGTATCGCAGTTGCCCACATAGCGATAGCGGGTCTCGCCGAGACGAAACACGATGCCATCATCAATGATGCCGCCGTGGAAATTCAGCAAACAGCCGTAGGCCGATTGTCCAACATCCAGCTTGGCGAGATTGCGGGAAAACGTCCATTGCAGCAGCTCCAGGGCATCGGGGCCACTCACCTCAAACTTGCGCAGGGCCGAGAGATCCATCAGCGCCACGCGCTGCCGCAGGGCCCAATATTCTGCCTGGTCGCCCTGGTGCGGATAGCTCACAGGGAGCCAAAAACCGCTGTATTCCACCAGGTTTTGGGTCCGCGCGCGAATGCGGGGCGTAAAGGCGCTGTCTTGAGTCATCTGCAGGGGCAGGTCTGGGGCAACTCGACGACCCACCGCTTTAGGAAAATCTGCCGCCGCCCCATAGATGCGCACGTGAATAGCGGTTGGTTGCCAGCCGTTAGCTGGGTCAATGTCGTCGGGGCAGGCAGAGCTAGCGCAAAGAAGATCCTGGTGGGCCTTTAGCAGCACGTAGTCACCAGGGCGCGACCAGGATTCTGCCGAGGTAATGGCTCCGGCTGCATCAACAGCGGTATTAAAGAAAAAGTTAATAGCGGGCCAGCCGGGACGGGGGGCAATGCCGTGGGTAGCCAAGACCTGATTGAAGTTCTCACTACAGCTGGGATGGCCGGGGTATCCGGCATCCTCGTAGTATTGGGAGGTGCAGGCCAGCATAAAGCTGTCGTGGCGATCGCAGGTATCCTGAATTACTTCCACCAGGGGGCGCATGGCCTGGGAAAAATACTTGCCGTGCAGTCCGGCTTGGGGCATCGCCATGCCCAGCAGCGTCCGAGTCACAGTACCGTCAAGCTCTTCTTGATGGCGATCGCCCGCAAAGGCCAGAAAGTCAGAGCACTGGCTCCCTTCCACATCAATGATTTGAATATACTGACCCGCCTTGACCAGGTAAGCGATCGCCGCGGCTGCCGCAATCCGATACTCGGCAATAACCCGACCTAAGGGCGGCGGCAGGTCGATGTCAGAGGCTAGTGATGGTGAACTGGGGTGGGTCTGCATCTGTGTTATCCAATTCCCCCTGCCGGGCAAGACTGCTTAACGCTAGGGCACTGCGCAAACTGGGCCGCTTTAGAAAACTCACCGATACGAAACATGCTCGCGGCCCCGGTGTTGATGTTTCACAGTCTAGAGTCTTAATCCACTCAACGGTCAAGCAGATGGCTCTACCGGATGGAAGCGAGGATGGAGGCGATCGCGCACCAGTTCTCCCTGTCCTAAGTGCTCTTCCACAATTCTTGGCACATCCTCTGGCGTGACCCGGCAGTACCAGGTGTTGCCGGGCATCACCTTGACCGTAGGCCCAGCGCTACACTGGCCCATGCAGGCGCTCTCGGCGACTAAAATATTGGGGCTTTGGTGCTCTTCAAAAGCCGACAGCACCGCTGCCGAACCACCGCGATCGCACGATCGATGCCGACACACCTGTACCAGCCAGCGCTCTGAGTTATCATCTGGGTTATTAGCGGAAGATGACGTCATTGAGCCTAGTATGCCATCTGCACTGAGCCCGCCGCCGCAAGAGCACACAGCAGGCTGTGGTAGTGCTGGTCTAATAGGAAATCCGGTTTGGAAAACAATTTGCAATCAGAAACCCCGTAGGGGCGTAGCATGCTACGCCCCTACGGACCGGAGAGTCTTCAGTCAGGATTTGGTCTAAGACCTAGCGTCTGCCACGAGATCGTTTACCCAGAGGGTGTCGATCGTCCGTTGCAGACGCTGCTGCTGTAGGTGCAGGTGCTGATCGCAGTCGGGCTGCAGACGCGCCACTAGGCCATCCGCTTCGTCGATGAGCAAGTCAAGCAGCGGTTCTGCTTCAGCCTGCTGCAAGATTTTGCCCATGCGCTCGGCACTGGCCTGGTCAAGGCTGGGGCGTAGGGCAAGCTGGCAATATTCATACACCGTAGCTCGATAGGCCGAAGCGCTATCCAGCCATTGATCAGAGGCAAGCATAGGAGTTCTCCCACAGCCCAAGCCGACTAGCTTGGCTTCGGGCTTAGCAACACAACACAACAACTGCCGCAGCGGCAGTCTACGGGCTGCCTGCCATGACCTATGACATATGCCTAGACCACGGTAGTTTCCCTTAGACGACTAAGTGTACCCAGCCGCGCCGCTGTAGCAGGTATTTGAATGGAGTCTACGCCCTAAATTTATCTCGTCTTGAAGAAACGACAAAGACTGCCCTAGGCAGCCACCAGCGACTGCACCAGGCTTTGGAACAGAGGTAGCCCATCAACGCCACCCAGTAGCGCATCGGCGGCTCTCTCTGGGTGAGGCATAAGACCCAGCACATTACCCTCTGGGTTGCAAATGCCCGCGATGTTGCTCAGCGATCCGTTAGGGCTGTACTTGGCGTCTACCGCACCGTCAGGGCCACAGTAGCGAAACACAACCTGACGGTTGGCTTCAAGCTCGGCCAGGGTAGCAGCATCGGCGTAGTAGCAGCCCTCGCCGTGGGCGATAGGTAGAGTAATGACTTGGCCGAGAGCGTAGTCAGACGTCCACAGCAGGTTGCTGCGCTCGACCCGCAGGGGCACGCGATCGCAGATAAACCGCATATCCCTGTTTCGCATCAGCGCGCCCGGCAGCAAACCCATCTCGGTCAAAATTTGAAAGCCGTTGCAGATTCCCAGCACCGGCTTGCCGCGATTGGCGTGCTCAACAGTGGCCTGCATAGCGGGCGAAAAACGAGCGATCGCGCCGCTCCGCAGATAGTCCCCATAGCTAAACCCCCCCGGCACCACAACGACATCGAGATCGCCTAGGTCGCTGTCTTCGTGCCAGACCATGCGGATAGGCTGCCCCAGAATATCGCGGGTGACGTAGGCTACGTCGCGATCGCAGTTAGCGCCAGGGAAGACAATGATGCCAAATTTCATGATCTATCAGGCCGTTGCTAGGGTTTGCAGCTCAAACCGATAGTTCTCAATCACCGGGTTAGCTAAGAGCTGGTCACACATGCGATCGAGCTGCTGACCAGCGGCGGCCTCATCGTCGGCCTCTAGGGTGAGTTCAATATACTTACCAATACGCACCGGCCCTACGTTGCTGTAGCCCATGTGGGCTAGCCCCGACTGCACGGCAGTGCCTGCCGGATCGAGTACCGAGGGGCGCAGGGTCACGTAGATGCGGGCGCTGTAGTGGGGCACAACAAACTCCGATGGCAAGAGAAAACGTGATAATCAACACCCTTTATCCTACCCCATCGCCCAGTTGATAAACTTGAGGCAGTACGAGTGAGCCAGCATGGTACAACACACCCGCAGTCAAGAGAAAGTTTTAACCGTTTTAAAGGGGTTGAGCAAGCCCGTTTCGGCCCAAGACTTGTACGTAGAGATGCGGCAAGACGGCAATACCACTGGGCTAGCCACCGTCTACCGAGCGTTAGATGCCCTTAAGCTAGAGGGCGCGGTACAGATGCGCACGCTGCCGTCGGGCGAGTCGCTCTACAGTCTGCCTCAGGAAGACCGCCACCACCTCACCTGCTTGCAGTGCGGCATCACTATTACCATTGACGAATGCCCGGTTCACAGCCTGGAGCAGGATTTGCACCAGGCCCATGAGTTCAAAATTTTCTATCACACCCTTGAGTTCTTTGGCCTTTGCCCCCGCTGCCAGGGCAGCTTGGCTGCTGCTGAGTCATCTGTCTAAGCCCCGTGGCAGCAAAGCAGGCTCTGCTCCCACAAATCGGGGGTGCCAAAATCGGATTGCGTATAGGAGGTTGCACCTCGAAGGATCGACCGGGAAGTTAATGATCCTAAGAGACTGCTCAGCCCACAACTTGAGCAGTAGCGACCTAATGCTATATGCAGCGCTTCTAGGCTTGCAGCAAAGGATTCTCTCAACCGGGGCACCAGAGGTTGCTTAGAGACGCTTTAAGACCATCAGCGATCGCGCCGCCACCGGAATCGTTTGGTCCTTGGTGAATATTCGCTCTTCGGTGATAAATCGAGGCTCCTGAGTGTCGATCTCCACCAGCCAAGAGTATTTTCGAAACAGCTGAGGTAGCTCAAATTCGATAGTTTCGTAGTGAGCGCTAAAAAACATCAAAAAGTCGTCGTCGCTAATTCGCTCTCCCTGACTACCGGGGCTAGGAATTTTATCGCCGTTCAAGAACACGCTGATTGACTTGATGAATCCGATGTCCCACTGTTCTTGGGTCATTTCGGTGCCGTCGGGATTGTGCCAGCTAATGTCGGTAACGCCAACACCGTGAATGGGCTGGCCCTGAAACCATTTGCGCCGCCGAAAGACCGGGTGCTGCTTGCGAAAGTAAATTAGCTCGCGACAAAAATCGATCAGATCCTCGTTGCCTTCGGGCAGATTCCAGTCAAACCAGGAGACCTCGTTGTCTTGGCAGTAGCCGTTGTTGCTGCCCAACTGGGTGCGACCAATCTCGTCGCCCCCCAGCAGCATGGGCACCCCCTGAGACAGCATGAGGGTGGTCAAAAAGTTGCGCCGCTGCTGTTCGCGCAGCCGCAGTATCTCAGGGTCGCTGGTCGGCCCTTCTACGCCACAGTTCCACGACGAATTATTGTTGTCGCCGTCGCGGTTGCCTTCGCCGTTGTCTTCGTTGTGTTTTTCGTTGTAGCTGACCAAGTCGTTGAGGGTAAAGCCGTCGTGGGCAGTGACAAAATTAATGCTGGCGTTAGGCTGGCGACCGTTAGTTTGAAAATACAGATCGGGGCTGCCCGTCAGGCGATAGGCAAATTCGCCCAGGGTCTCATCCTGACCGCGCCAAAAATCGCGCACCGTATCGCGATACTTGCCGTTCCACTCTGACCAGTTAACCGGAAAGTTGCCGACCTGGTAGCCACCTGTGCCAACATCCCAGGGCTCAGCAATGAGCTTCACCCCGGCCAGTACCGGATCCTGGTGAATCAGGTCGAAAAAGGCCGACAGTCGGTCGACGTCGTATAGCTCCCGTGCCAGAGCCGAGGCCAGGTCAAACCGAAAGCCGTCAACGTGCATTTCGATCACCCAGTAGCGCAGGCTGTCCATAATCAGCTTGAGCACCTGGGGGCTGCGCATGTGCAGGGAGTTGCCGCAGCCGGTGAAATCCATGTAGTAGCGAGGGTTGTCGTCTACCAAGCGATAGTAGCTGACGTTGTCAATACCGCGCAGCGACAGAGTAGGCCCAAAGTGGTTGCCTTCCCCAGTATGGTTGTAGACCACATCGAGAATAACCTCAATACCGGCCTGGTGCAGGGCTTTTACCATCTCTTTGAACTCTATTACCTGCTCGCCCACAGTGCCGCTCGAACTATAGCCCGAGAACGGCGCAAAAAAGTTGATCGAGTCGTAGCCCCAGTAGTTGCGCAAATCTCTGTCTGCCAAGTGGCCAGGCCGAGAGAGAAAGTGGTGGATAGGCATCAGCTCGACAGCGGTGATGCCGAGCCGCTGCAGGTGCTCAATGGCGAATGGATGGGCCACGCCCGCGTAGGTACCCCGGAGCTCTTCAGGAACATCGGGATGCAGGCGGGTAAACCCTTTAACGTGCACCTCGTAAATGATGGTCTCGTGCCAGGGAGTACGCAGTAGCGTGTCGTCTTCCCAATCAAAGGTTTCGTCAACCACGACCGACTTAGGCATCAAGGAGGCGCTGTCGAGGTCAGAGAAGGATAGGTCTTCGTCAGGGCTTTCCCAGTCATAACCAAAGAGTTCGGGACCGTTGCCGACTTCTCCGGAGATAGCTTTGGCGTAGGGATCGATCAGCAGCTTGTGGTGGTTGAAGCGATGGCCTTCCTGGGGAGCATAGGGGCCACGCACTCGGTAGCCGTACTCTTGACCAGGGCCAATACCGGGGAGATACCCGTGCCAGACGAAGTTGTTAACCTCGGTCAGCGGCACCGTGGTCTCTTCACCGTATCTGTCAAACAGACAGAGATCTACCCCGGTGGCGTTTTCAGAAAACAGGGCAAAGTTAGTCCCTTTATGATCCCAGGTAGCTCCAAGCGGATAGACATTACCAGGCCAAACTGCAACGTGCATAGGTCGAAGCTTTGTCGAAGGGACAGAAGACTACTAGCCAGAATAACAGCTCGCTAGAGTACCAGCCCAGACCTCGGCTAACAGCAGCGGCCAAGGCGCTTGACTACTATGGCTCCTTTCTTGAGATAACTCTATGAGATGTCTACCGTGAGGCGTCTACCGTTGCACTGCTCTAAGCCTCAGTCACTGAGCGCACAATTAATACCCAAGATTGATGCTGAGGCAGGAGTAACGGTCAATAATCAAAACCTGGAGAGATAGGACATGACGGTCTATCAACGGGTGACAGCGTTCCAGGCTGGTTTCCGCTACATTCAATCGGCTGCTGAACGAAACTTCTTCCCTTGCTATGACTAAATTCAAGTCTTACTTTGAACGTCACTATCCTCAGCTAGGGCGGCTTGTTGCAGTGATTGCTCTGATCAATTTAGGTCTGGTCTTTTTCGACCTCACTTACGTCAGCCTGCGCCCAGTCTATCAGCAGTACTGGCCACCAATTATTCATCTATACGATCCGGTCAAGGGTATCGTTCCGCACCCTTACACTAAGGCCTATCAGACCCAAGTTGGTGAGTTGGGCTATCAGCTAGCTGAGCTGGATCTGCACTCGGAGCAGGTAGAAACTTCTTTGGCAGAATTGCGTTACTCAAGCCAGCAGCTCGCAGCAGGGCGAATCTTTACTGCGCCCTACGGAAGCGACGCCCTAGCGACTATTCAACAGGCCCTTCAGACAAGAACCGGCCAGAGCTCTGCCCAAGCGGCGTTCAACCAGTTTTGGAACGCTGATTTCTTGGAGCAGCGAGGCTGGCACGAGGAACTAGCTTTCTGGAACAGCCAAATTCGACCGCTTATCGAGATCAACTACTATCGAAAGATATCGGTACTAGGAGCACCAGTTAATCGTTTTTGGCTCATCGATCTACCGTTTGTTCTAATCTTTGCTGCCGATATTGCTAATCGTTTTTGGATATCCCGCCGTCGCTATCCAGACTTGACCTGGGCCAACCTGGTGCTCAGGCGTTGGTATGACCTGTTTCTACTAATTCCGCTCTGGCGCGGGCTGCGGGTGGTGCCTGTCGCCTTACGTCTGTATCAGGTAGACATGCTAAACCTAGAGGCGCTGCGAACGGAGGTGCAGCGAGACGTGATTGTGACTGTTGGCGTTGATATCGCTGGTATCGCTGGCATCGAAATTATTGAGCAAATGCAGAACTCTATTCGTCAGGGAGAGCTACTGGACTGGATATCGTGGATTGATGCTGATAGGGCCAGTGAGGATGCTGTTGAAATCGTTGCCGAGGAAGACATAAGCGCGATCGCAAGTCGGCTGTACGCGGTTGGCGTCAACGACATTTTGCCTCAGGTACAGCCCGACCTTGAAGATCTAGTGCAGCACAGCATTGCTAAAACCCTAGAACAGCTGCCGGGCTACCCCGAAATGAATCAGCTGCCAGGTTTGGATCAGCTAACAGCTCAGGTGAAGCAAGGGCTGTCCAATTCTCTAGCTCAGGGTCTGTACGGCACGCTGATCAATAGTCTGTCAGATCCCCAAGGAGAAGAAATCACCGCTCGTTTGCGGTGCAACCTGCGAAACGCCACGGCAAAGGCTTTGAGGCAGCACAACACTCGTCAAGATATTGAGCTAAGGCTAATTAGCGCCTTAGAAAAATTCAAGCTGAAGTACATCAGAGCGCTAGTGGAAACAGGGGGCGAAAAATTAGCTGAGCGTACGGAACTCTTGCGCCAGCAAATAGCTGACTAGCGTCAGGCCAAACCATTCTCGAACTCGTTTAGCCATTCCTGCGGAAGTATGATGCAGCCGAAGAAAATTTTTCCTATGCTTGACGTACAACGATCTGGGTCGGTTCAACCAACGCTGCTGGTGTTGGCTGAGGCTTTGCAGTTATTACCTTCGAACTATGCAAAGAGTCCTCATCATTGGTGGCTGTGGCCGCATTGGCAGCAGCATTGCCCAAGACATTTTGGCCCATACAACGGCTGAGGTACTCGTTACCGCCCGCAAGCCTCAGTCGGGACTGGCTGCCCTAGAGCGATTAGGGGCAAGGGCAGAGTCTCAGGTGCTGGACTTATCTAATCAGCAGCAGCTCCGGTCAGCGGTAGCTAGGGCGGACTTAGTCGTCCATGCCGCAGGCCCTTTCCATTACCGAGATGGCGGCGTTCTGCGGGCCTGCATCGAGCAAGGCGTTGACTACACTGACGTGAGCGACGAGCGCAGCTTCACTCGCAGGGCCCTGGCCTTAGCGCCCCAAGCCGAAGCGGCTGGAATAACTGCCGTTATCAATACGGGGGTGTTTCCCGGCATCTCAAACAGCATGGTGCGCCAGGGTATAGAAGCACTTGACGAAGCCGAGTCCATTCAGCTGAGCTACATCGTCGCTGGGTCTGGTGGAGCCGGTACGACCGTTATGCGAACAACGTTTATTGGCTTGCGGCGTCCCTTCGAAGCGTGGCTAGGAGGCGTTTGGCAGCCGGTAAAACCCTATACCAAGCGAGAGCGGCTGGAGTTTCCGGCTCCCTATGGTCGAGCAAACGTCTACTGGTACGATATGCCAGAGGCGACTACCCTACAGCAAACCTTTCCGGTTCGCAGCGTGATTACCAAGTTCGGCGTGGTGCCTGACTTCTACAACTACGCTACCTGGGCTATGGCTCACTGGCTGCCGTCAGTGGTACTGCGCAGTCCACAAACCATAGAGTTTTTGGCCCGTACTAGTCACGCTATGACCCATGTAACCGACCGCTTTAGCGGAACCGGAGTGGCTATGCGCTGCGACATTAAGGGGCGGCAGGAGAGCAGAGCGGTCCACTATGTCAGCACCTTTGCTCACGAAAGAGCTGCGATCGCAGCCGGCTTGGGTACAGGCAGCATGGTTGAGCTAATGCTGTTGGGCCGGCTCAAGCGTCCTGGAGTTTATCCGGTAGAGCAGGCGCTAGCAACTGATTTGTTCAAAGCCGCCATGGCAAGCCGCCAGCTCGGCATTCACGAGAGTATCCACCAAGTCGACGCCTCGGTTTAGACGCTGGCGTTCGCCTCCCGCCGCGTTTTTTTGACTCCACCCAGTGTTTACCTTCAGAGTCTCGTTAGAGATATCTAATCTCAGGACTAAATCGCTTGGAATCTTGGGCTTTAGCACTGGTTCCGCCAAAAAGAGCCTGTAGTGCTGCCAACTTCAACCTCGAAACGGTCATAGCGCTGCCGAGAGAGAGCACAATTTGCTCCCTATCTCGGTGCTTTACGCCAGCCTTGAGCGATCGCCTCTGCCTCGGTACAAAACCATCGCTCCCCCTTGTCTGGATGGATCTCCGTCCAGTCGTAATCCTCCATCCCAGGGACGTGATACAGCTTATTGCCGCTTGAGATTGAGATATTACCTTTGATAATGCAGTTGGGATCGATGGCTGATTGCAGTGCTGTTGAAGGAGTAAGAGTCTCGGGCTGCACGGTGGGCGAGGAAGAAAGATTCGTATCAAAACGGGGCTGTGAGGCTTTATAAGCGGACGGAATGATGAAAGCGACAGTAGCTAGTAGGCTGACAACACCAGCGAGGGATGACATCCAGTCTGTTTGCTTTGGCTGCGATCGCACTGACACAGACTGAGGCGCAATGTCTTGAATGAAAGCTCTGGTAGCACGCACTTTTCCGTCGGGTTCGGTGACTTTCTCGTATAAAATTGTATCGCCGTCTAAGGGACGGCGACCCGCTCGCGGCAGGGCGCTGATGTGCAAGAAGATGTCTTTGCCACCCCCGTCTGGTGTAATAAAGCCAAAGCCTCTGTCATCTTTCCAAGTAGTCAGCTGGCCTTTGTATAAAGCGGGCGCCATGTAATCCCATAGAATCATTCCATTTCACAGCTTTCCCTGAACATGCAGCCCCCCAACATTTTTTGGGTAAGCCAAATCATAGTTAATTGGCTATCTTTCGGCGCTTTGTCACCGCTGACTAGAACGCGGCTTCACCTTTCCACTTATCAAAACCAACGATGTTCTCTCAACCTACCCGCAAACGCTTTGGCCAGCACTGGCTCACCGACGAAAAGGTGCTGCACCGCATGCTGGAGGCCGCCGCCGTTACCCGGCAAGATACGGTGCTCGAAATTGGTCCCGGTACGGGAGTGCTAACTCGCTGGCTGCTGCCTCTGGCCAATGCGGTAATTGCGGTAGAGATCGATCGCGACCTGATTCGCAAGCTCAACCACCAGTTTGCCAAACACGACAACTTTCGCCTGGTGCCGAGCGACATTCTAGAGCTAGACATCGCTGCCGCCTCGCGCGACAAAAACTTTGACTTCGGCCTGCCCAACAAAGTCGTTGCCAACATTCCCTACTACATCACTGGGCCAATCTTAGAGAAGCTATTGGGCAGCCTGGCCGCACCAAACCCTGAACCCTACGACATGATTGTGCTGCTAGTGCAGAAAGAAGTGGCCCAGCGGCTCTACGCCAAACCTGGCACCAAAGCCTTTGGGGCGCTGTCGGTGCGGGTGCAGTATTTAGCCGACTGTGAACTGGTGTGCCCGGTGCCTGCCCGTGCTTTTCAGCCGCCGCCCCAGGTGGATTCTGCGGTGGTCAAACTTACTCCCCGTCCGCCTGGTACCTCCGCTGATAACCTAGTCGAGTTCAACAAACTGGTTAAGCTCGGCTTTGGCAGCAAGCGCAAGATGCTGCGCAACAACCTCAAGAGTGCGATCGATCGCGACCGGCTAGAGGCCATGATGACCTCTTTAGGTGTTGAGCCTACCGCTCGGGGCGAAGACCTCAGCGTTGAGCAGTGGGTAGCGCTGAGTAATACAATTCTGAAGCACCCTTGATAAGCTTCTATGCGCCTTTACTCGCTGCTGGCCGCCGCCAAAATCAACCTCTATCTTGAAATTGTTGGCAGCCGTCCCGATGGCTTCCACGAGCTAATCATGGTGATGCAGAGTATTAGCCTGTGCGATCGCGTTACCGTCCGCAGCATTGGCGTCGACGAAATTCGGCTGCGCTGCGACCACCCCCTGGTGCCTGCCGACGAAACCAACCTGGCCTACAGGGCAGCAGCTCTGGTATCTGAGCGATGCCCTGAAGCGATGGCTAAGCTGGGCGGCGTTGAGATCGTCATCGAAAAGCAAATCCCGGTTGGGGCGGGGCTGGCCGGAGGATCGTCAAACGCTGCCGCTGTTCTGGTAGGGCTAGACCTGCTGTGGAATTTGGGGCTGACCCAGTCAGAACTACAGGCCCTCGGGGCTGAGCTGGGGTCAGACGTTCCTTTTTGCGTGTCGGGGGGTACCGCGATCGCCACGGGGCGGGGCGAGCAGCTCGATCCGCTTCCAGGCGTTGACGGTCTGCATGTGGTGCTGGCCAAGTACGAGTCGGAGTTTGTTTCGACTCCCTGGGCCTACAAGACCTACCGTTCTGAGTATGGCGATACCTACCTGTCAGGCGCTCAAAGCTGGCAAGAGCGGCGATCGCAGGTGCGTTCGGGAGACATGGTAAGGGCGGTAGCCCAGCGCGATGCCAGCGCCCTCCGCCAGCACCTCTACAACGACTTTGAGAAGATAGTCCTGCCTGCCCATCCCAAAACCGAGGCGCTCAGAGCCGCCATGGCTGAGCTAGGGGGGCTGGGCACGCTGATGTCGGGGTCCGGCCCCTCAGTGTTTACCCTGGCTGAGTCTGAGGCCGAAGCGGTGTCTTTAGTTACACGTCTGCGAGCAGCCTTGCCTGACCCTGATCTAAGCACATGGACAGCTCAATTTATGTCCGGTGGGGTACAGCTCAGCAGCTAGCCAGAGAGCTGAGATAAGGTAGCGGTGGTGATCCCCACCTTAAGGAACCAGAAGCAGCGCTAGAATAGGAAAACTGTTCCTCACCTATCGGGTTTGTCTATGTCGGTTTTAGCTGCGATCGCGGTCATTGCCCTACTGGTCGCCGTCCACGAGGCGGGGCACTTTACGGCAGCTCGACTGCAGGGCATTCACGTCAACCGCTTTGCCATTGGCTTTGGCCCCATCCTGTGGAAGTACCAGGGAGCTGAGACCGAATACTCTCTACGGGCCATTCCCCTGGGCGGTTTTGTGGGCTTTCCCGACGACGACCCGGATAGCAAGATTCCGACAAACGATCCCGATCTGTTGAAAAACCGGCCAATTCTCGATCGCGCGATCGTTATCAGCGCTGGAGTGATTGCCAACCTAATATTTGCCTATCTGGTGTTTGTCGCCCAGTTTACCGCCGTCGGCATTCCCGAGACCTTCAATCCTCAGCCTGGTATTCTAGTACCTCAAGTCATTACCGAGAGCTCACCAGCAGGCCAGGCCGGCATTCGCTCCGGTGATGTGCTGGTGGCGGCTAATGGTGAACCACTAGGAGCTGGTGAAGAAAGCATTCCGTCCTTTATTGAGCTGATTAAAGCCAGCGCCAATCAGCCAGTAGAACTCACTGTGCAGCGCGGCACTCGCGAGCTAGATGTGTCGGTAACGCCAGAAGTTGGCCCCAACGGTACGGCTGTCATCGGGGTGCAGCTTCAGCCCAACGGCGATTTTGGCTACCGTCGCCCCAGCAATCCGATCGAGGTGTTTACCCTAGCAGCCCAGCAGTTTCAAGACACTTTAGTTCGCACCGTGCAGGGCTTCGCCATGCTGATTACTAACTTTGGCGAGATGGCCAGCCAGGTGGCTGGGCCGGTCAAGATCGTCGAGCAGGGAGCTGGGCTAGCCAAATCAAGTGCGGCTATGCTGTTCCCCTTTGCCGCCATCATTAGCATCAACCTGGCCATCATTAACATCCTTCCTCTTCCCGCTTTAGATGGGGGGCAGCTAGCGTTTCTAGCGATCGAGGCTCTGCGGGGCGGCAGGCCTTTGCCCGATCGCATTCAGGAAAACGTTATGCAGACCGGGCTGGTACTGCTGCTGGGTCTGGGTGTGTTTCTAATTGTGCGCGATACTACCCAGCTCGAAGTCTTTCAAAATCTGCGCTAGGTTTCGCCTGCGACCTGAGTCATTCATCCTTCAGAAAATCTGCCTGTAGGGACTCGTCTTTTCCTACCCACGCTGCCTACTCACCCATTCCTTCTTTCTATGCCGAACCAGCGGCGAGCCTCTAAAAAGCAGCGGGCCACCGAAATTCTCATCCGCCTTAAGCGGTTGTACCCCGAAGCGCCCTGCTCCCTCGACTACACTACGACCCTAGAGCTGATGGTGGCTACCATGCTCTCGGCCCAGTGCACCGACGAGCGGGTCAACCTAGTGACGCCTGTCCTGTTTGCGGCCTATCCCAATGTCTATGCCTTTGCCGAGGCCGATCTCGAACAGCTAGAGCAGCTGGTGAAATCTACCGGGTTTTACCGCAATAAGGCTAAAAATATTCGCGCGGCCTGCCAGAAAATTATCGCCGAGTTTGACGGTAGCGTACCTGCCCGTATGGAAAATTTGGTCTCGCTGCCGGGCGTAGCCCGCAAGACCGCCAACGTGGTGTTAGCTC
>JBARUP010000684.1:0-6432 GCA_049645805.1 Nodosilinea sp. | reverse complement strand
GGCTTTAGATGTACTGGGGCAGACTCCTCCTGACGTGATTCTGCTTGATGTGATGATGCCGGGGCTGGATGGTTACGCTGTAACCCAGCGCATCCGCGACAACTCTGCCTTACCTTATATTCCCATTTTGCTGATCACCGCCCATGACCATTCCAGCCTGGTCCAGGGGCTAGATGTTGGGGCCGATGACTTTATTCGCAAGCCCGTGGACGTTAACGAACTGCGGGCCCGGGTGCGATCGCTGCTTCGTCTCAAGCGCAGCATAGATGCCCAGTCAACCATGATTCGCCAGCGCGACGACTTTGTAGCTCGCCTCACCCACGATTTGCGCACCCCTCTGGTGGCCGCCAACCGGATGCTGAAGCTCTGCCAAGATGATGCCTTTGGCCTGATCCCAGACGATGGTAAGCATGCGATCTCAACCATTGTGGACAGTAATAGCCATTTGCTAGGTATGGTCAACACGCTGCTTGAGGTGTACCGCCACGAAGCGGGGCATAAGGCTCTTACTCTGTCGCCAGTTGATCTATCTAAGCTGGTTGAAGTCGTGGTTATGGAGCTAGCTCCCACGGCTGTAGAAAGAGACGTTACCTGCCTGTTTCGCCGAGCTGATGGGGCACATGTCGCTGCCGCTGCCGACAGCGCCGGGGCACTCAACGGGGCTAAGAAGAATATCTCTCCAGACGCTGCATCAGGGACGGCAGCCTTAAGAAATGATACTTTTGTGCTGGGTGACCACCTCGAACTACGCCGGATTGTTACTAACCTGCTTGGTAACGCGATTAAGTTTACTGATTCTGGCAGCGTTACCGCTACGGTCGGCGACACCCTACACCTGCCTCCTGAGGTAGATACCCCTGGTTCTAATGCTTCTGGCTGGGTCTGGGTAAGCGTGACTGACACCGGTATTGGTATTCCTGAGGTTGAACAACAGGCTGTTTTTGAATGGTTTCGCCAGGGTAATCAGGCTCGGGCCGGGCACGGTCTGGGCCTGCATCTGTCGCAGCGCATTGCTCGACTTCACGGCGGCACAATTACCCTCACTTCGAAGGTCGGCCACGGCAGCTGCTTTACCTTGTATTTGCCAAAGCAGGCGAGGGCTAAGGCGTAACGGGGGTATGAGGTGTAGGGCAACAGCGTCCTCAACCTAGGTTTAGTAGGATGGGGAAGTCCCTGTCATCTACGCAGAGCACTACTATGCGCATTGGGTTGCCCAAAGAGATTAAAGATCAAGAGTTTCGGGTTGGCCTGACCCCAGCGGCAGTGCAGAGCCTTTGTCAGCAAGGGCATCAGGTGATGGTGCAGACAGAGGCCGGAACGGGATCTGGCTTTAGTGACGAAGACTATCAAAAGTCAGGAGCCGATTTGGTCGCTGACGCTGAGACCGCCTGGGCCCAGGAAATGGTGATCAAGGTCAAAGAGCCTCAGCCTGGGGAATACGTTTTCTTTCGCCCGGATCTGATTCTGTTTACTTACCTGCACCTGGCGGCAGAACGGGCACTCACCGAGGCACTCTTGCGGAGCGGCATCAACGCGATCGCCTACGAAACTGTGACCGCCCCCGACGGCAGGCTGCCGCTGCTTACCCCCATGAGCATTATTGCCGGTCGCCTTTCAGTACAGTTTGGAGCCCGCTATTTAGAACGCCAGCAGGACGGACGGGGCGTTTTACTGGGCGGCATTCCTGGGGTAGCCCCTGGCACCGTCGTAGTCTTGGGCGGCGGTGTGGTCGGTACTGAGGCCGCCAAGATGGCTGTGGGCCTAGGGGCTAGGGTACAGATTATTGACCTAAATGTTGACCGGCTGGCCTACCTCGAAACGCTGTTCGGCTCCCGTGTTGAGCTGCTTTACAGCAGTTCTGCCCAAATTGCCGCCTCGGTACCCCAGGCCGATCTGCTGGTTGGAGCCGTGTTGGTCCCGGGCCGTAAGGCTCCGACTCTAGTGACCAGAGACTTAGTGGCTGGCATGCGCCCTGGCTCTGTGATCATTGATGTTGCCGTTGACCAGGGCGGCTGCATCGAGACCCTGCGCCCCACATCCCATAGTCAGCCTACCTATGTTGAAGAGGGCGTGGTGCATTTCGGTGTGCCCAATATGCCCGGTGCCGTGCCCTGGACAGCCACCCAGGCGCTCAACAATGCTACGCTGCCCTACGTGCTCAAGCTGGCCCGCCAGGGAATGGATGCTTTGAAGACTGATAGCGGCCTGGCTGGGGGGCTGAACGTGACGGCGGGTAAACTCATTCACCCAGCTGTGCGCGATGTTTTTCCTGATTTGGCCGTCCAGCCTGCCGTAAAAATGGCTGTTTAGCGAATCTTTGATGGCCCGTGCTGCGGTCGTTCGAGGTTGAGGTTATTCAATGACTCTATTGGGCCTTTGGCGATCGCGACTACTATGATGCCTTTCTTCCGGTCATCCCGCCCGATCGCGAGATGGCTCAATTCGTTACCGCACTACCGTGGGCGCGGGGGTCATCATTCACCGCGCTCTGCCGCGATAGCATATCCCCTTCGATCTGCGAGGTGCGTCCGAAGGTCTGCTGGTGGGGCAGGGGAGCCTGGGCAATCAGCGCGTCCAAATTCTCAGCGAAAATTTGGCGGGGCTGTTCGCCCACAGCGGTGGCAATCGGGTGAGCATCAGCTCCCATGTAGACAAAGTGAGGAATACCCTCAACCCGGTAGGCCAGCATTTCGGGCAGCCACTTGTTGTTGTCGATGTTGAGCATGACAAAGTTGACGCGATCGCCGTAGCCCTCCCGCAGCTCGGCCATATCGCCTGCCATCGCCTGACAGCTAGTGCACCAGTCGGCGTAGAACTCCAATAGGGTCGGCTTGCCGTTGGTCTGGGCCTGCTCAAAGGTCACTGCGCTGGCCGCTAAAGCACTGAGAGAGGGCACTGCTGACTGGGTGCGAATGCCCAAGAACAGAGCTGCCGCCAGCACTACAGCCGCCGCTGCCACCACCAGGTTGCGGGCGCGGCCAGGGGCAACATCTGGGGTCGTAGGCAAGTTGTCTGGCATAGGATAAAAATCTCCCCTCGCTGGGGCCTAGGCTGAAGGATGAGGCAGGTTAGCTATTCCGGTTAGGATAGAAGCAGCCCACTGGTCTTAGTGTAAGAGAACTTGGTGTACTGAGGCGGCGATGAAAAAACGGGTCAAGCTGATTTTCCCCAAGCAATCGGTGCACATGCCGATTACCTACCGGCTGGCCAAAGATTTTAATATCGCCGCCAATATTATTCGTGCCCAGGTGGCTCCCAATCAAGTAGGCACCCTAGTTGTTGAACTATTGGGGGATATCGACCGGCTCAATGACGCTGTTGACTGGCTCGAAATACAGGGTATTGAAGTATCTGGAGCCAGCGGCGAAATCGTTGTGGATGAAGATCTCTGCGTTCACTGCGGCCTTTGCACAGGCGTATGTCCTACTCGCGCCCTCACCCTCGACGCTGAAACCTACCGTCTTACGTTTGCGCGATCGCGCTGCATTGTCTGCGAGCAGTGCGTACCTACCTGCCCAGTGCAGGCCATTTCCACCAATTTGTAATCATCGCCGAGGTGCGATCGCCATGCTGCCAGACCGCTCCCTTGGCACCTTAATTAAAGTCCACTGGCTCTCGTGGACGCTTATGGTAGTCGCCCACGTTACCTACGGCGGCTTTTTGCATAGTCGAGAGGCGGGCCTAGCGGCCTGGTTCTTAAGCGCGGTGCTAGCGATCTGCGGTGCTGGCGTAATCACCCTGTTTTGGCCGCTGATTCGTCGGATTATTCTGCTGGGGTTTCAGTCAGACATGGGGTACTTCGTCATGGCCCTGAGTCTGGCGTCTCTAGCAGTAGTAGCCGTGACCCAGTTTCAGCTATTTGTTTACTTTTCCATGCTGGTAGCCGTTTCTTTGCTGGCTCGGGTCGATAACCTAATTATCGGCGTCAAAGATACCGCTGCTTTTTTCTGGCTAGCAGGGCTGGCGCTGCTGGGCCTGGGGCTGAGCTGGCTACCAATGCTGCTCAGGGGAGCTAGCTAAAGGTAGCTCTTACCATAGACACAAACTGGCGTACCCCTATTGCTGCTCCCTAGAATCGCAATAGTTTACCCCGCTGTCATACCCCCGTCCCTGTGTAGGATGGTTAACAGGTCTTGCTGCATACATCGCCGAGGTGGCTGAGCAACGTGCTCTCAATGCGACCTAAGCCGAGGCCAATACCGTTTTCTACGCTAGCTAGAGGATTTACGCATGACGGCTGCCAGCACGCAATCGATACCGGCTTTTTGTGAGGGTATTCAGCATTTTGGGGCGCTGCCCCCTGAGTTTTCTGCCTACGGTCAGGCGGCGGCGATCGCTTCGGGACATACCGCTGTGTCCTCCTCTAGCGACCCCGCCGCCGTCTACCAAACCCTGCTGGCTGCCGATGCCCTGCGCTACCTAACCCTACAAATGACTGCCACAAAGCAGTCAGGCCACCCCGGCGGGTTTGCCAGCATTGCTGACGCGATCGCGTCCTTAGTCATGCTGGGCCACAAGAACATCATCACCGAGGTTGGCCACCACGCCCCCGGCTTTTACAGCAACGTATTTCTAGACCGCTCCCTTGAATCTATGGGCATCGAGACCGTAGAGAAGCTGTGCGATCGCTTCCGCGAGACCCACGGGTTGCTGGGTCATCTATCAGGGCAAATTCCCGGTCTACTGGCCCCTGCTGGCCCCCTTGGACAGGGTCAGCACTTCGCTATGGCAGCGGCAAAGCTAAATCCTGGCGTGCTGTTCCCCGTCACTATTGGTGACGGCGGCCTAGGCGAGCCCTACATCATGAGTAGCTTTGGTCACTTCAACACGGCCTACCCAAGCGTTACCAATGTTCTGCCTATTTTGGTCTGGAACGGCTTCTCTCAGGAGCACCACAGCATGGTCTCCACCAAGACAAACCAGGCGATGGTCGACTACTGGCGCGGCAACGGCTTTCAAGAAATTGTGCTGATCGACGCCAAAGACTATGACGACGCCAACCAGTCTGGCGACTACGTTGACAGTACCGCCTTCTCCTTTCCCCAGCGGTTTGCCTTCACCCAAGCCATACTTGAGGCCACCGACAAAGCGGCTAAGCTGGCTCTGGGCGGTACGCTTACCGTGCTGATTGTCAAGCAGCTCAAGGGCGCGGGCGTGCACAAGCGAGGTGCCCAATCCCACAACCTCTATCCGGGCGACTCGCTTCAGCGCGACTATATTGTCAGCGCCCTGACTCGCCTTGCTCTACACCCAGACGCCTGGCATCTGGTGCGCACCAACTATGAGCGCTCTATGGGTGGCCCTGGCGCTAAAACAGCGGTTTCAGAAGCAGTCTTGCCCCTAGCTGACCTTGGCACTCTACCGCTTAAGGAGTTCCCGGTCGGTGGCGACAAGCAGGTAGCCACAACGGCCATGGGAGCGCTGGTCGGCCATGTTGGTCAGCAAGATGCTCAGTTTGTGGTCACCAACGCTGACGGCAACGCGGCCTCTGGCATCAACAACATTAACCAGGCGCTCAAGATCATTCACCCCACCGCTGATGCCACCTATTTTCAGCAGCCCAAAGGCCAGGTCTATGAGCCCCTCAGCGAAGACGCCTGCGCTGGCTTAGCGGCTGCTCAAGCTTTGTTTGGCGCGCGCTCCCTGTGGTGTTCCTACGAATCGTTTGCTGTCAATGGCCTGCCTATCTGGCAAACGGTCACCCAGGCTATGACCGAACTGCGCCGTCCTACGCCATCGACGATTGCTCTATTTACCGCTGGGGCCTTAGAGCAGGGCCGCAACGGCTGGACGCACCAGCGTCCCGAGATCGAAAACTACTTTGCCGCTATGATGCGCAACGGTAATATTTATCCCTTGTTTCCGACTGATGCTAACGGCATTCAGGTGTGCTACGACTGGGCGCTCAGCACTCGCAACAAGGGAGTCCCTATCACAGCTAGCAAGTCCCCCCTGCCGATTCGCACCACCTTTGAGCAGACCCGACAGGCGATCGCGGAGGGGGCAGTTGAGCTGGCGACCTGGCCTGGCGACAAAACTGTAGTGTTTGCCGTCATTGGCGACATGACCCTACTGCCGGTTTTTGATGCCGCTGAAGGGCTAGCCAGCAGTGGTATCGGCAGCCGCATCGTATCGGTAGTGAACCCTCGCCAACTCTATCGTCCTAGCGATGTAGCCTGGGATATGTGCTCAGAGCCCGACAATACCTTCCTGTCAGATGCTGGATTCACGCGCTTGTTTGGCGGTGACGTGCTGCTAGGAGTGACGGGCGGTTCTAGCGCCATGCTAGAACCCATCATGTTGCGTAGCGCCACCCCCCGCGATACCTTTGCCTGGAAGCGGGGTGAAACCGCCGCCAGTGCTGGACAGATTATGGCCCTCAACGGTCTGACTGCCGATAATTTTATGGCTAGGGCAAAGGCACTGCTAGCC
>JBARUP010000683.1:0-3659 GCA_049645805.1 Nodosilinea sp. | reverse complement strand
CCTCAACACCATCGAGCAGGGGCTGCTGAACTTGGCGGCCACCGTCAATGACTCCGAGATGATGAACGAGGTCTTTCGGGCAGCCCACTCGGTAAAAGGAGGAGCTGCGATGCTTGGGCTGAACAGCATTCAGCGCACCAGCCACCGCATGGAAGACTTTTTCAAGATCATGAAAGAGTCTCCAGTACGCCCCGATCGCGACCTAGAAACCATGCTGCTGCAAATCTTCGACGGGCTGCAGGAGCAGCTGGAGCAGTTGCAGAGTCCCTTCGGCCTTACCAATAACCAGGCCAAAGACATTATGGCTCCGCTGGAGCCAATTTTTGTTCAGGCTGAAGCCCACCTAGACTCACTAGTAGCGGCTGCCCCAGCTGCGGTACCAGCCGCTATAGCTCCCCGCCCAGCCGTAGTGACCGCAGCGGCCCATCCCGAGATAAGTGCGCTGCAGCTGGTGTTTCGCAGCGACGTTCCGGCTCTGCTGAGAGACATGCTAGCCATTTTCAAGCAGCCCGACAGCAGGACCTCACGTCAGGAACTGCGGCGGCTGAGCCAGCGGTTGCACAGCATCGGCGAACAGTTCGAGCTGATCCAGTGGTGTGCTCTGGCTCAGGTAGTTGAGCAGGCGATCGGCAATCCCGATCAGACCTACCGCATGTTGGCTCCGGTCGTCATCAAGGACTTAAAGCAGGCTCAGGACCAGGTACTGGCCGGAGCTAGCAGCCAGGTAAAGGCCTCAGCGACGCTAGAAGCTCTTCTACCGCTGTCGGCTGTCGCCCCGGATGAAGATTCTACCCTTGACGTGCTACTGGCTGAGGCCCTCAGCGCCGATTCCAGTGAGGTTGATCTAGCCAACTTGTTTGCCGCCGCTGAGGAGGGCAGCAGCGACGATCTAGCTTTGACAAACACTGATTGGCTAGATGAAATAGATCTAGATGCTGACAATGCGACCGAGACCGGCCTAGAGTCTGTTTTTGGTGCGATTGCAACGCCGCCACCCGAATCAGCTGTGCCCCTGACTGAGTCGAGCAGACTTGGCCCCGAAGTAGGAGCAGCAGAACTCAACAGCTTAGCCGACCTGTTTGAAGGAGCATCCGATAGCCTCGGCGATCTTTGGGAAGATGAGTCAGGCGAAGTTTCTTTGGATGACCTCGACGATACCAATGCATCGGGCGATTTGGACGCCGAGTTTGCTGATTTACTAATCGACGACGAGGCAACTAACAGAGCCGAGAACGAAGCCGACCAGGCCATCAACGATATGGCCAGTTTGTTTGGCTATGATCTCGACGCAGGGCCATCCACCGCCCCAGTCGCTGAGCCCGCGTCTGGCGCGCCCACATCAGTAGAAGAGAGCAGCACGGCCTTAGCGGATGATCCCTTTAGCGATTTTCTCGCCGAAACGGCCGAGCCTGCTTCTGTATCTAGCGTAGAGACAGATGATGTCAAAGCTGATAAAGCAGACGTCAGCGATGATCCCCTAGCCAATTTTCTTGACGACGAGCCTTTGCTGCCGACTACCGCCGCGACGACTAAGGTTTCGCAAAACAACGATGACCTTTTCGAGGTTGGCGGCGAGGCTGATGTCGCAGCTACCAACGCCGTCGACGATGACGTCAGCAGTTTTTTCGACGCTGTTGCCGATGATGACTTCATTGATGACGATGATGCTCACACTATGCCTGAGCTAAATCTCGAACTTGACCCAGGCAGCGATACTACCAGCAGTGACCACAGTAGTGATCACAACGGACTTTTTACCGATACTGCACCGCAGCTGTCTGCTAACAGCCTAGAGAGGGGTTGGGCAAATGCTGACGTCGACAGCCTGTTTGGGGAATCTGATGCTGAAGACGAATTGTTTGATGATCCGTTTGGCGAATTTAGACTCAGCACCCCTGAGATCTCCCTAAATAACCCTTTTGGCGAGGAGCCTGAGCTAGCACCAGCGGCTCAGACTGACAGCGACTTTGACGTTCCTGTGGAGGCAGACGGCATTGATGTAGACTCCTTCCTTGATGAGGTCACTGGCTCTGGGTCAGCGGATGACGAGGAGGATAGCTCAGCTGAGCTGGAAAACTTGCTCGGAGACGATAGCGACGAGGTTATCCCCCTAGGTGATCTAGGCAACTATGGGATGGAAGAGTCGGAAGAATTCTTGGACTTAGACGATTTAGATCCTGCCGACGAGGGCGGCAGCGATGTCTCTCTCTCTGATGCGATTGATTCTGATGCGATCGAGATAGCCGATAGTCAAGGCTTTGCTAATGACAACTTCGATGAGCTAGACGCGCTGCTAGGCGAGACTCAGGATTACGGTATCGTCACCAGCGAACAGCAGGGTACTTCAGCCAGTGAGCCGGAACCAGACGCCAGCGCTCATCCTTTCGATAGTGGCGATGACGAGTTTGACGATCTTGAAAAACTTTTAGAAGAAGCTGACCAGCTAGGTGGCTCGACCCCGATGGGCGGCCGTCGATCTGCCTCCGTGCAGACGACCCGACGATTACCCCGGCGAACGGCCGGTAGCACCGACCAGACGATGCGGGTTTCGGTTAACCACTTAGATACTCTCAGCAATCTAGTGGGAGAACTAGTGGTCAACCGAAATTCCCTGGAGCAGGACCAGGAACGCCTGCGGCAGTTTCTCGACAACCTTTTGAATCAGGTTTCACAGCTCAACGATGTGGGCCAGCGAATGCGCGATTTGTACGAGCGATCGCTGCTTGAAAGCTCCCTGATAGCCAATCGTCAGGCTTTTGCTCTGGGAGGTTCCTCAGATCGAGGCGGCAGCAGCCACGCCACCGGAGCCACCTTCGACGCCCTAGAGATGGACCGCTTCACCGGTTTTCATACGCTCTCCCAGGAGATGATTGAGCTCATTGTGCGGGTGCGAGAGGCATCCTCTGACATTGAGTTCACTATTGATTCTACCGATCAGATTGCTCGCCAGTTTCGCCAGGTGACGACTCAGCTGCAAGAGGGCCTCAACAAGGCTCGCATGGTCCCCTTTGGCCAAACCGCCGAGCGTCTGCCGCGGGCGGTGCGTGACATCTCGCTTCAGTGCGGCAAAGAAGCTCAGCTAGTGGTTGAAGGGCGTGACACGCTGATCGACAAAATGATCCTAGAGCGGCTCTACGATCCAATGACCCACCTGGTCAATAACGCTATTACCCACGGCATTGAGCTGCCCGAAGAGCGTTTGGCCAGCGGCAAAGACCAAGAGGGTACAATTACCGTTCGCGCCTTCTACCAAGGCAATCAGACCGTTATTTATATTGCTGATAACGGCGGCGGCATCAATCCGGCGGTGGTTAAAGCTAAGGCCCTCAAACAGGGGCTAATTACCCGCGCTGAAGTCAAAACGATGACTGAGGTTGAGGTTTACGATTTACTGTTTTTACCGGGTTTTAGCACCCGCGACCAAGCTGACGACTTCTCCGGACGCGGTGTCGGCATGGATGTGGTTCGTACTGCCCTAGCGGATATTCGCGGTTCAATCACCATTGAATCTGAGGTCGGTAAAGGTACTAGCTTTACCATTCGTTTACCCCTCACCTTGAGTATTACGAAGGCGCTCAGCTGTGTTAATAACCAGGCCCGCATCGCCTTTCCAATGGACGGGGTTGAAGATATGTTTGATGTACCCAAGGAGCGTATTC
>JBARUP010000682.1:0-8781 GCA_049645805.1 Nodosilinea sp. | reverse complement strand
CAGTAGAGACCGACTCCCCGGCGGCAGCCACAGTCTCCGATTTGGATGCCTCTGACTTAGATAACACTGGCCTAGACAGTGCTGATTCAGATACCTCTGAGGGTGTCTTCACTGGTAAAGAGGCTGTCTTGGAGAAAGTAGAGGAGGGATTAGAACCGCCGACAGCGATCGCAGATGAAGAGTAGTCTGGAGTAGACCCTATGCAACCCAACTATCGACGCTGCGTAAGCTGTCGACGGGTGGGCCCAAAAGCCGAATTTTGGCGGCTGGTGAGGGTTTACCCAGACCGAACAGTACAAATAGAAGCAGGTATGGGGCGCTCAGCCTACCTATGCCCGACAGCTGACTGTTTGCGCCAGGCTCAAAAGAAAGGAAAGCTGAAGCGAGCGCTTAGAACCAGTGTACCCGAGGAGATATACTGCCTTCTTGAGCAGCGCCTAGAGGTCGTATCATCCCCTGCGGCACCACATTTCGGTCGTGCCACAGACTTAAGGGCGGATTGCCCTACCCCTACCTCGGCCACTAAAACGTAAAGATTAAAGTATGTTCAAGAGGCTCAACCAACAATTTTTGCAAATGAAGCGTTTTTAGGACCGATCCCTCTGAGATTCTGTTCATTGGGGAAGCAACTGATTACACTCATAGATATGGGTATCTGACTGACCCCTCCTTGGCGTCAGTAAACTTGCTTAAGGTTCCACGTCTACCTAGCCTTGGTTTACAATGCCTTGCTAGAGTTAACGTATCTGTCAGAATGGTTTGATGTCGTTTTGTTGGACAAAGCGGGTTGGATTATGTAACAAGCTTGACTAGCGTAGGGAGTTGTGGATGAACGGCAAAGTGAGAATTTACGAGCTGTCAAAGGAATTAGATTTGGATAATAAAGACATCTTGGCGATTGCGAGTCGCCTTGATATCGCCGCGAAGAGCCACAGCAGCACTATCGCTGAGTCAGACGCTGACCAAATTCGGTCAGCGGCGCTTCAGTCTCGTGCCAACGGCGGGGCCAATCGGCCAAATAGTGCGGCAAAGCGACCTGACCGACCCCGTCCGGCAGCACCCGTAAAAAACGGTGCTCGCCCCGAGCGGAAGCAGCAAATTCTCGAAATTCGTCGACATCGGGTCACCCCTAAGTCCGACCCTGCTGCGGCAGCTCCTGCCCCTACTTCGCCCGCCCCAGCGCCGCAGACTAAACCAGCGCCCTCCAGCACTGACAGCCTTTCCAAGCCCCCCAGTCGCCCTGGGGTTACCGCTCGCAGCAGCGAACCTGTTGACCAGCCCACGCCACCAGTTGCTCCCAGTCGCCCCACCGCTCCAGAACCGGCTGAAGTGAGGAGTGAGACTGTTGAGCGTCCGACCCCAGTCAAGCCAAAGCCCGAGCTGGTTAGCCCTGTGTCGCGTCGACCTGAGGTCAGCGATCGCTCGTCAGATACAACCGAGAGCGTTCGTCCCCCCCGACCGGTTATTCGTCGAGTCGATCGCAGCGCCGATCGCCCGACCGACGGAGCGGCGCGTCCTACCATCCCCATTCGCGAAATTGATGCTGACGAAGACGTTACGCGGCTGAAGCCAAAGCCAAAGCTGCGTCGGCCCAACGCCGATGCTGAAACCGCTCGCGCTGAAACAACGGCGCGTACCGAGCCCCCCGCAGGCAGTGACTCGATCTCTGTACTTGGGGTAGGCGGCATTGACGAATCGCAGCCTCGCCGCCCCTCGCCGCCCCGTCATCGGCGCGATGAGCGCGAGGACGAAGATGATGATCAAAAAATGCGGGAGAAAGCTAGCAAAGCTGGCAAGACCAAGCGCCGCGGTCAAGGCGTGCTGGGCGAAGATGAAGAAGACCTTGACGTGCTGGTTGATGGGCTAGACGATGATGACGCTCAGGTTACCGATGCTCAAAACCTAAGCGTTTCTTTAGCCCGTCCGCCCAAGCCTAAGAGTGCTGGCGGGGCCAAACCGTCGTCGCCAACGGTGAAGAGCCATCGACCTCAGCACCGCGATAGCAGTGGTGGTGGCCGATCCCGTCGCGGTCGTCGGGGCGAGGCTCAGCCCGTCCAAGAGCGTCCTGAATTTATTGTGCTCTCAGAAGGGCTAACGGTACACGAGCTGTCTGAGCAGATCCTGGTGCCGGAGACAGAGCTGATTAAATCGCTGTTCTTTAAAGGCATTGCTGCCAACATCAACCAAACCCTTGATATTGAGACCGCCAAAATGGTGGCCGAAGAATTTGAGGTGATGGTCGAAACCAGCCAGGTTGAGTCGGAGGCCAAGAAAGTCACTGAAATGATCGAGGAAGGTGACCTCGACAGCCTGAAGCGCCGTCCTCCAGTGGTCACTATCATGGGCCACGTGGATCACGGCAAAACCACTCTGCTTGACTCAATTCGCAAAACAAAAGTGGCCCAGGGTGAGGCTGGCGGCATTACCCAGCACATCGGGGCTTACCACGTTGACGTCGATCACGCAGGCACATCTCACCAGATTGTCTTTCTAGATACGCCCGGCCACGAGGCCTTTACCGCCATGCGGGCGAGGGGTACCCGAGTCACCGATATCGCCATTCTGGTGGTAGCGGCAGACGACGGTGTACGACCTCAGACCATTGAGGCTATCAGCCACGCCAAGGCAGCTGAGGTGCCTCTAATCGTGGCGATTAACAAAGTCGATAAAGAGACCGCTAACCCCGATCGCGTCAAGCAAGAGCTGATGGAGCACGGTTTAGTTCCCGAGGAGTGGGGTGGCGACACCATTATGGTGCCGGTCAGTGCCCTAGCGGGAGACAACCTCGACAGCCTGCTGGAGATGATTGTGCTGGTAGCTGAAGTCGAAGATCTCCAGGCCAATCCCGATCGTCCCGCCCGCGGTACCGTCATTGAGGCCAACCTCGATAAGGCTCGTGGTCCGGTGGCTACGCTGCTTATTCAGAACGGCACCCTAAGGGTGGGCGACTCGCTAGTGGCCGGCCCGATCTTGGGTAAGGTTAAGGCTATGCTCGACGACCGTCTAGAGCGTGTTAAGGTGGCTGGCCCATCCTTTGCTGTGGAGGTGCTAGGTCTTAACGATGTACCCGCCGCTGGTGATGAATTTGAGGTCTACGCCGATGAGAAAGCGGCTCGGGCAGTAGCCGACAAGCGCATGCTTGAGCAGCGTCAGTCTCGCCTACAGCAGGCTATGGCTTCTCGTCGCGTTACTCTCAACACCATCTCCGCTCAGGCTCAGGAAGGCGATCTTAAGGATCTCAACCTGCTGTTGAAAGCCGATGTGCAGGGGTCGATCGAAGCGATTCTGGCGGCGCTGCAGCAGCTGCCCCAGAACGAAGTGCAGACTCGGGTGCTGCTGGCCGCCCCCGGCGAAATCAGCGAAACCGACGTCGACCTAGCTGCCGCCAGCGGTGCAGTCATCATCGGCTTCAACACCACTCTGGCCCCTGGAGCACGGCAATCTGCCGATCGTCAGGGAGTTGACGTGCGCGACTACGAGGTAATCTACAACCTGCTCGACGACATTCAGGGTGCCATGGAGGGTCTGCTAGATCCTGAAATGGTTGAAGAGCCTCTGGGCCAGGTGGAAGTACGGGCAGTATTCCCAGTTCGCAAAGGAGCAGTAGCAGGTTGTTACGTGCTCTCGGGCAAAGTAACCCGCAACTGCAATCTGCGGGTAGTGCGCGGAGGCGAGGTAGTCTATACAGGCAAGCTCGATTCTCTCAAGCGCATGAAAGAAGATGCTAAGGAAGTTGCCTCTGGCTTCGAGTGCGGCATTGGTATTGACAGCTTCAGCGACTGGAAGGAGAGCGACATCATTGACGCCTATCGTCTGGTAACAAAGCGTCGTACTCTGGCCATGGCCTAGACAGTCTGCTGGGTCTTTGTACCCAGGGCGGCCTGCAGATAACTAACCCCAATACCGGAGTAGGCAATGGCATCCTGGCGATATGATCCCTATCTGTGGATTCACCTAGCTGGTCTAGCTACGGTACCCCTGTGGATGGGTCTATGCCTGCTAGGACTAGCGGTGGGTGACGCTGTTTCTCCAGCTCTAGAGCTAGCCATTATTATCGGGCTTGGGGTGCTGCCAGTTCTAGGCATGCAGCTGCGTCGCCCCTTCTATATCTTTAGCCTGCCGGGGCTAGCCCTGCGCCCCGCCGCTCTGAACGACGACCAGCGCCGACAGCTGAGCCAGTTTCACCAGTGGCGGGTGCGCCTGGGGGCGCTGCTAGTGCCTGTGCCTCTGGTGTGGATGTTGTTGAAACTCTATCCCATAGCGTTTTTAGCCCGCGACATCACGCCCTTTGGCGGTTGGGGGAGACTCGGTGGTATCGCAGCTGCGGGGTTATGCTTTCTGCTAGCTAATCTGTTCTTACAGGTGCCTTTGGCTGTGCTTCAGGTGCTTGCCACTCCTGACCGTCACATGGCCACCCTGCTGCCCTACCCATCTGAGGCCATAGCCAACGACTTTAGCTGGCTGGGGCTACCGGTAAACAAGCTTCTTCCAGACATAACGCCGCTGCAAACAGAGAAAGAGAATGAATCGACGCGGTTCGATTCAGCTCTAGAACATCATGTTTCACCAGACTACTCAATGACCAAGAGACAGCCATCTGCGGCAGAAGCTACATCTTCAGCAATTGTTCTTTCACCTCAAGCGACAGCAGGAAAATTGTTGGTGAGAGATATAGAGCATCCTGAAGAACTGGCTCTGAAGCAGAGGCATTCTCCACAAAATCATGCTTCTAAAGGGATGCAGGACAAGGAAACGCCAGAAATAGATTGTCAATCTACAAAAGCTTTGGTTATGGAGCCTAAGGAGGACGAACCATAGACGTGCGTCAATTCTTAATACTGTGGTTTTTGTCACAGTAGGGCTAGAACGGTTGCGCTATCTTTTGTATGTGGCGTCTAATCGGTCGGTGAGACTGCTAGCGTGCAAAAAGATTAGACCGCTCCCGCTAGCCTTGGTACAACCCCGAATCTAACGTTTAAATAAGCTTTTTTTGAGGCACCTATGGCCCTAACTCACTCTGCGAGCTCCACTCAGCTTTCTGACCATGCCCAGACTTGGTATGGTCTCAAGCGCGCGATCGCCAGCAGTTCTGGCTTTAAGAGCTGGAAGGGAGAGCTACCCCTTACTGAGGCAGAAGGGGCTTCGCTCGATCAGCTCGTGCGTCGTTACCTGCGCGAAACTCTAGAGACCTTAGCCTACTGATCGCGATTTCTACCACACAGCGTTAAGTGCTGTAGTATTGCTCGTACCATGCTACAAACTGCTCAATACCTGCTTTTAGTGGGGTATTAGGCGAGAAGCCAATATCCGCTATCAGATCACTGACATCAGCATAAGTGGCGGGCACATCTCCCGGCTGCATCGGACAAAGAATGGTTTTCGCTGTTTTGCCTAGGACTGCTTCAATTACCTGAATGAAGTGCAGCAGCTCTACTGGCTGGTGGTTGCCGATGTTGTAAATTTTGTAGGGAGCTGGGCTATCGTCACTTGCCTGTATGCCCACTGCCGGTAGATGCTTCACTACCCTTACAACACCTTCTACAGCGTCATCTATGTAGGTGAAATCGCGCTTCATGTGGCCCTGGTTGAATACCTGAATGGGGCGATCGCGCAAAATTGACTCTACAAACTTGAAGTAGGCCATATCGGGCCGTCCCCAAGGACCATATACCGTAAAAAACCGCAGCCCCGTGGTTGGAATCTGATACAGACTGCTGTAGGCGTGAGCCATCAGCTCGTTGGCTTTTTTAGTGGCGGCATAGAGCGATACCGGATAGTCAACTCGATCATCCACCGCAAACGGTACCTTGCGATTGGCCCCATAGACCGAGCTAGACGAGGCAAAAACTAAATGCTCGACCTCCACCCGGTGGCAGCCCTCTAGCACATTCAAGAACCCGGAAAGATTGCTGTCGGCGTAGGCAAAGGGATTCTCCAGCGAGTAGCGCACCCCTGCCTGGGCGGCTAGGTGCACCACGTACTGAAAGCGATGGTTGTGAAACAACGCCAGCATACCTTCGCGATCGAACAGATCTAGCTGCTCAAAGGTAAAGCCATCGTCAGGCGTGAGCCGGGCTAGGCGATCGCGCTTGAGACCCACGTCGTAGTAGTTATTGAGGTTATCGATACCGTAGACCTGATGCCCGTCGGCTAGCAGCCGCCGGGCTACAAACGAGCCGATAAACCCTGCTACCCCAGTCACCAGTACAGCGATAACCGTAGCCTCCTAGGGCAAGAAATTTGCTTACAAACAATGCCTGTAGTATGCCCCCTAGTACCAAAACCTTAAGTCTTTCGTCTAATTTTACCTTCAGCAACCTCGGCGACAAGCCATTGCTGCCATCGGTGCTAGGATCAGTCGTAAAGAAACCAAAAAGAATGGTTAAGAGAGAGAGGAAGTAGTAATACATGCAAGAATTTGAAAAAACAATATCCTTCGGTGGTCGCGATATTCACCTGAGGGGTGGGCTGCTAGCTCCCCAAGCCGGGGGTGCAGTACTCGTACGGTCGGGCGAAACGGCGGTTCTGGTAACCGCAACCCGCTCAGCAGGACGTCAGGGCATCGATTTTTTGCCCCTGCTGGTTGATTATGAAGAACGCCTCTATGCTGCTGGCCGCATTCCCGGCGGTTTTCTGCGACGGGAGGGTCGCCCCCCTGAGCGGGCCACGCTAACGTCTCGCCTCATTGATCGCCCCATGCGGCCCCTATTTCCTCAGTGGCTGCGCGATGACATTCAAATTGTCGCCACCACCATGGCCATGGATGAGCAGGTGCCCCCCGACGTGCTAGCGGCAACCGGTGCTTCGATCGCAGTGCTGCTGGCCAAAATTCCCTTCTCTGGCCCTCTGGCGGCCGTGCGGGTTGGCTTAGTGGGCGACGACTTTGTCATCAACCCTACCTACAAAGAGATTGAAAACGGTGATTTAGACCTAATCGTTGCGGGCTCTCCTGACGGCGTGATCATGGTTGAAGCCGGTGCCAACCAGCTGCCCGAAGCTGACGTGATCGAAGCCATCGATTTTGGCTACGAAGTCGTTCAGGATCTAATCAAAGCACAGCTAGAGCTGATTAAAGAGCTGGGTATTGAGATTGTAAAAGAGCAAGAGCCTGAAACCGACCCTACTCTGGCTACATTCATTGAAGAAAAAACCGCTGCGGCTATCAAAGAAGTCCTGAAGCAGTTTAACCTGACTAAGCCCGAGCGCGACGAAAAGCTAGACGTAATCAAGGGCGAGCTAGTCACCACCATTGATGCCCTTGAAGATGACAGCCCGGTCAAAGTAGCGGTTGCTGAGAACGGTAAGGCGCTAGGCAATACCTACAAATCCGTCACGAAGAAGCTGATGCGACAGCAGATTCTCGACGAAAAAGTGCGGGTCGACGGCCGCAAACTTGACGAGGTGCGCCCAATTACTTGCCAAGTAGGGCTACTGCCCCAGCGGGTGCACGGTACTGGCCTATTTCGGCGAGGACTGACTCAGGTGATGTCGGTAACTACCTTGGGTACGCCCGGCGACGCTCAGATGATGGATGACCTCCACCCCGATGACGAAAAACGCTACCTGCATCACTACAACTTTCCTCCCTACTCAGTAGGCGAAACTCGACCCATGCGATCGCCTGGTCGCCGTGAAATTGGTCACGGTGCCCTGGCCGAGCGGGCGCTGATGCCAGTGCTGCCTTCCAAGGAAGAGTTTCCCTACGTGATTCGAGTAGTGTCGGAGGTGCTGTCTTCCAATGGCTCTACCTCTATGGGCTCGGTTTGTGGCTCTACCCTGTCGCTAATGGATGCTGGCGTGCCAATTACCAAGCCCGTCAGCGGTGCCGCTATGGGCTTGATTAAAGAAGGCGATGAGGTTCGCATTCTCACCGATATCCAGGGTATCGAAGACTTTTTAGGCGATATGGACTTCAAAGTCGCGGGTACCGATACCGGCATCACTGCTCTGCAAATGGATATGAAGATAACCGGTTTGCCCATGCAGGTAATCGCCGATGCTGTCAACCAGGCTAAACCCGCCCGGCTGCATATACTAGAGAAGATGCTGGCTACTATCGATACGCCTAAGGCAGAGCTATCGCCCTACGCGCCCCGATTGATCAGTTTCAAGATCGATCCAGAAATGATCGGTATGGTGATTGGCCCCGGCGGCAAGAAGATCAAAGGCATCACTGAGCAAACCGGCGCTAAAGTCGACATCTCCGATGACGGCACCGTTACCGTGTCTTCTGTTGAAGGTGAAAAAGCCCTCCAGGCTAAGGCCATGGTTGAAGCCATTGTCTTCAAACCCGCTGCTGGAGACGTGTTTGCAGGCAAGGTGGTGCGGGTTATTCCCATTGGTGCCTTTGTCGAGTTCATGCCCGGCCAAGACGGCATGATTCACATTTCGCAGCTAGCTGATTATCGTGTGGCCAAGGTGGAAGACGAGGTCAACGTCGGCGACGAAGTGATCGTCAAGGTACGTGAGATTGACGGGCGCGGTCGAGTTAACCTGACCCGCCTTAATATTCACCCTGACGAGGCGACAGCAGCCCGTGAGGCAGCGGCACTGCGCTAGAGATATAACAAGAAGGCAAGGGAGACAGGCGGTAAGGCGGCGACTAGGGGCGAGAGTCCGCAAGCGCTGCCCTATTGTTCCTATCCCCTCATCTGCATCATCCCCCTTACTCCCGAATCACATCTTGCAACAGCACGTTGCGACATTTGATTCGGGGGTTCTTTTCTTAGTAGGATGCAAGTCTGTATAACCTAGCCTTTAACCTCAAAACATCGTGCGAAA
>JBARUP010000681.1:0-13714 GCA_049645805.1 Nodosilinea sp. | reverse complement strand
CGTCTACGACGATGCCGTCTGGGATAGTTTCCGATTCGGTATCATCGGTTTCGGTATCATCGACTTCATCGTCGAGGCCTTCAACTTGAAGCGCGGGTGGTACCACGGCTACCGCCGCGATCGCATCTTCGACATCCAGCCGCTGCAAGCGTACGCCGGTCGCCGGTCGCGACTGAATCGAGATATCGTTCACTCGCTGCCGAATGATGATGCCCCGGTTGGTAACCAGCATCAGCTCGTCGCCGTCGCCTACGATCAGCAGGGCTGCTAGAGCATCGTCATCCTTGCGGAACTTGATTGCCATCAGACCCATACCGGCTCGATTCTGTAGCCGAAACTTCGATACTGGCACCCGCTTGCCCAGGCCCGAGGCGGTAATTATCAGCGCCCACGGGCCGATCTCACCGCCTGTGGTGTCGTCGTCATCATCACTATCGCTGGCCATCTCAGAGGCATTAGCCTCCACCGCTTCTACCACCTGGCTGGGCAGAATGTCCATGCTGATTAGCTCGTCGCCATTGCGCAGGGCCATGGCCCGCACCCCCCGCGTGGGTCGCCCTAGAGGCCGCAGCTGGTCGTCGGTTGCCTTGAAGTGGATAGTCATGCCCCGGCGCGAGCCAATTAAAATGCTGTCGGTGTTACGGGCCAGGCGAACCCACTTGAGCTGGTCGCCCTCCTCCAGAGAAATCGCGATTAGGCCATTGGTGCGAATGTTGCCAAAGGCCGACAGGGCAGTCTTCTTCACAAAGCCCCCCTGGGTCAGCATGACCAGGTACTCTTCGTTGGCAAACTCGCGCACCGCCAGCACCGAAGTGATCGCCTCTTCTTTTGGTATGGGCAGCATCTGCACAATCGGCGTACCCCGGGCAGCGCGGGAGCCTTCGGCAATTTGGTAGGCCCGCAGGGCGTAGGTAACGCCGCGATCGCTAAAGAATAGCAGGTAGTCGTGGGTGTAGCAGGTAATGAAGTGCTGCACGCCGTCGTCTTCCTTCATTTTGGCCCCGGCCTTGCCTCGGGTGGCGCGGCTTTGGGCCTCAAAGGTGGCTACCGGCATGCGCTTGATATAGCCCTGGTCGGTGACCAAGATGACGACCTGCTCATTGGCAATCAGGGAGATATCAGTCAGCTCCGCATCGTCCATTTCAATTACGGTGCGGCGAGGGTCGTTGTGCTTGGCCTTAAGTTCACCTAGCTCGGTGATAATGATTTCGAGCACGCGCTCGCGGCGGGCCAGAATATCCTCCAGGTCGGTGATCTTAGCGACCAGCTCTTCGTGCTCTTGCTGAATTTTGCCAGCTTCTAGCGCCGTCAGGCGGCGCAGCTGCATTTGCAAAATGGCGTCGGCCTGTACCTCAGATAAACCGTAGGTGTCGATCAGCTCTTGCTTGGCGGCAGGGGTATCGGCAGCCCCGCGAATCAGCGCAATAATAGCGTCTAGGTTGGCTAGGGCAATCAGATAGCCCTGGAGAACATGGTCTTTCTCCTCGGCCCGGCGCAGCTCGTACTGGGTACGGCGAACGATGGTTTCTTCGCGAAACTCAAGAAACACCTCCAGCATGCGCTTGATGCCCAGCAGCTGGGGCTCCCCGTTGACCAGAGCCAGCATGTTGACGCCGAAGTTATTTTGCAGCGGCGTCTGCTTGTATAGGTTATTGAGCACCACGCGGGGGTAGGCATCGCGCTTCAGCTCAATGACAATGCGCATGCCGTCGCGATCGCTTTCGTCGCGAATGTCAGAAATTCCCTCCAGCCGCCGCTCGTTCACCATTTCGGCGATCCGCTCGATCATGCCCGCCTTATTGGTCTGGTAGGGCAGCTCGGTGATGATGATGGCTTCGCGATCGGGGCGGCCCCGGTGCTCGATGGTTTCCATGCTGGCTACGCCGCGCATGGTGACCGAGCCGCGCCCGGTCATGTAGGCATCGCGAATGCCGCTGTGGCCTAGAATCTGCCCGCCCGTCGGGAAGTCGGGGCCAGGAATTAGCTCCATCAGCTCAGCAGTGGAGATCTCGGGATTGTCGATCAGGGCAATCACGCCGTCGATCAGCTCGCCGGGGTTGTGGGGCGGTATGTTGGTGGCCATGCCCACGGCGATGCCCGAGGAGCCGTTGAGCAAAAGCTGGGGCAGCCGCGAGGGCATCACCACCGGCTCCTGCTGAGAGCCGTCGAAGTTATCGGCAAAATCGACTGTTTCAGACTCGATGTCTTGCAGCAGCGAGTCGCTGGTCAGCGACTGTAGGCGACACTCGGTGTATCGCATCGCCGCCGGGGGATCGTTGTCAATGGAGCCAAAGTTACCGTGGCCGTTGATTAGCGGCGATCGCATGGAGAAGTCTTGGGCCATGCGCACTAGGGCGTCGTACACCGCCGTGTCGCCGTGGGGGTGGTACTTACCCAGCACCTCCCCAACCACGCGGGCGCACTTGCGGAAGGGGCGATCGGCGGCCAGCCCTAGCTCGTGCATGGCGTAGAGAATGCGGCGGTGCACCGGCTTGAGTCCGTCCCTGGCGTCTGGCAGCGCCCGACCTACAATTACGCTCATGGCGTATTCCAGGTAAGAGCTCTGCATCTCGGCGCGCAGATCGGTGGGGACAATGCGCTCTTCTGGGGTTGCCATGGGCGAAAAAACTCCGAATTTGCGAACAACAAAGCGCTAGTCAGACCCTCGCACCGAGCGGTGCTGAATAGCGCTTGATCAGTTGTGTTTTTAGGGATTCATACAGGTTATATTTTAGCACGAAATCCCTGGCTCAAATCAGAGGTTGCTATGGTAGAAAGGTAAGTTGCGAACCCCTAATTTGACGGTACTTTTCGACCCTGGATCAGCACCTAGTAGAGCCTTTATTCTGATAGCTTGTTTTTCGTGAGTTTGCCGTGCACCACGCCTCCACTATGGCCGATTTTGCCGTTATCTATTCGTCGGAATTTTTAAGCCACGATACGGGGCATTTCCATCCCGAAAATGCGGGCCGATTAAAAGCGATTGTGGCAGCTCTAGAACAGGTCACCTGGGCTAATCAGCTCGACTGGCGATCGCCGACTCCGGTGCAGCAGCGCGATGTAGACTCCCTCATCGCGCAGATTCACAACCCGCGCTACGTCACTGCTCTAAGAGAAATTGCCCAGTCTGGCGGTGGTCACCTCGACGGCGACACCGTAGTATCCGAAGCCAGCTATAGAGTAGCGCGTCTGGCGGTGAGCGCCTGGCTCGATGGCGTTGACTACGTGTTCGCAACGGGGCATTCGGCCTTTGTGCTGGCCCGCCCGCCGGGGCATCACGCGGTGCGCGATCGCGGCATGGGTTTCTGCCTGTTCTCAAACGCGGCGATCGCGGCCCGCTACGCTCTTCAGCAGCCCGCCATTGAGCAGGTCGCCATTCTCGACTGGGATGTGCACCACGGCAACGGCACCCAGGCATTAGTAGAAGATAATGCGACGATCGCCTACTGCTCGCTGCACCAGCTTCCCGGCTACCCCGGCACCGGCTACGGCAGCGAAACCGGCTTGCACAACAACGTGCTGAATATTCCCATGTCCCCCGGCAGCACCAGCAGCGACTATGAAGCTCAGTTTGAGCAGGCCGTGATTCCCTTTCTTAAAGGGTTTACCCCTGATCTGCTGATTGTTAGCGCCGGGTACGACGCCACCGCCGCCGACCCCCTGGCCAGCGTTAACCTTGAGCCTCAGGATTACGGCACGTTTACCCGCCTGTGCCTGGGCGTGACCGACAAGATTCTGTTTGGCCTAGAGGGCGGCTACGACTATGACGCCCTCAGCCAGTCGGTGCTGGCCACGATCGCGGCGCGGCTGGGAGCTAGCAGTTGACGCGGTGCCACAGACCATAGCTCTATGCTCTCAAAGTAAAGGTCCATACCTAGAAACAGCGATTGCATAGCTAACCTGTCGCGAATCCTGTTGCTTGCATGATGCTTTTCTCAACGCTGCGGCTACTTGCAGAAATCGTCTAGTCAGAGGTCAGCGAGCTGGTCGAAGGGTGACTGTGAACGGCTAGCTTCTCAACTAGGGTAGCGCTGGCTTTGTTGAGACCAATTACCGCTACATCCGCCCCGGCCCGGCGAAACTTATTGACGATTTTATCTAGGGCGGCTACAGCGCCCTGGTCCCACAGGTGTGCGTGGGTCAGGTCGATGGTGACGCGATCGATAAATTCGTTGAAGTCAAAAGCACCTAGAAACTCCTCAATGGAGACGAAGAAAATCTGCCCCGACACGTTGTAAATGCGGTGATTACCGTTGTCCTTAAGCACCTTGTCTACGAACACGAGTCGGGCAATTTTGCGGGAGAAGAAAACCGTGCTCATGACGATGCCTGTCGCTACCCCTAGGGCAAAGTTGCGGGTGAAAACGGTCACCAGCATAGTGGTCAGCATCACCACGGTTTCGCTGCGCGGAATGCGGGTCATATCGCGAAACGATGTCCACCGAAAGGTGCCGATCGAAACCATGATCATGACGGCCACCAGAGCCGCCATGGGTATCTGACGCACCCAGCCGCTGAGAGCGAGGATCGCAAACAACAAAAACACTCCGGCGCACAGCGTCGATAGTCGGGTGCGCCCCCCGGACTGCACGTTAATGACCGACTGGCCAATCATGCCGCAGCCCGCCATGCCGCCAAAGAAGCTGGTAATGATGTTAGCGATGCCCTGGCCTCTGGCTTCTCGATTTTTGTCGCTGGGGGTGTCGGTTAGCTCATCCACTAGCGATGCCGTCAGGAACGAGGCTAGCAGCCCCACAACCGCCATTGTTAGAGAGTAGGGCAGCACAATCTGTAGGGTTTCGAGGGTGAAGGGCACCTGGGGCAGCGCAAAAATGGGTAGGGAGGTGGGCAACTCGCCCATATCGCCCACAGTTGGTACATCGATGCCTAGGGTAACTACCGCCGTCGTCATTGCAAACAGTGCTACCAGCGGCGAGGGTATTGCCTTGGTGAGCCGAGGCAGCCCGTAGATAATCGCTAGAGAAAGAACCACGATGCCATAGACTGCCGGGGGCACGTCGGTAAGCTGAGGCAGCTGAGCCAGAAAGATGAGCACCGCTAAGGCATTGATATAGCCCAGCATCACCGCGCGGGGTACGTAGCGCATCTGACGACCTAGCTTGAGCACGCCAAAGATGACCTGAAAAACACCGGTCAGCAGAGTAGCTACCAGCAGGTACTCCAGCCCCCAGTCGCGCACTAGGTCAATCATCAGCAGGGCCATAGCTCCAGTAGCGGCAGAGATGGACCCTGGCCGACCGCCCAAAAACGCTGTGGTGACGGCAATGACAAACGAGGTATAGAGCCCTACCTTAGGGTCGACCCCGGCGATAATCGAAAACGCGATCGCCTCTGGTATCAGCGCTAGCCCCACCACGGCCCCGGCCAGAATGTCGGCTTTAGGGTTGACCAACCACTCCCGCTTCAGGTCGCGAAGTCTTAGCCGTCGCTTGACTTTGTAGATGTTCACTGTGCCTCCTCGATAACCCAGACAGCCCTTATCTTAGGGAGCCGAAGTCTGTTCTTTGCTCGTCCCCAGCTTTTAACAGCGCTGAGGGGTGATTTACCCCGCTGGCAAGCCATCCTTAAATCAACAAATCAACGAATTCAGCTGCAGCAGTAGATAAGCTACCTGCCTACTACTAGGAACGGAGCACTGAAAGCGCGTAGCAGATAGCGCGTACTGCTTAATAGAACGTTACCCATGCCCATATAAGAGCAAATCAGAAGCGGCGTCTAGGTGCCCAATCAAAGAAATACATTTACGGCGGCAGGGTATAGACAGCATTAAACAAAGAACATACTCAATCGGGTCGAGTTCCTGCAAGGGTCCAGATGCGATCGCGTTGTCTCAACTCCAGCCTCTAGAAAGCGCTCTGGCCAAGAGTTTTACAGAGTTTTACAGAGTTTAGCAAGGGAGTAGACAGCAGGTAGTCGCCTTGCTAGGCCAAGACGCCCCAAACCTGATAAGCTGCCTAAGCTATACGGTTGAAGAGCGTTTTGCTGCACCGCATTTATGAGCTATAGATAAGTCATAGAGCTGTTCGTTTTGCAGCCATATGCGTCTGCTGAGACAGGGTAAGGCTCTACCTCGCTAAATTAGAACGCTAAGTCCTGTTGTATTGATACAGCTACAGCCGCGATAAGACCATAGTGAGCTTGAGCAAAGCCTTCGATCATGACTTTAGAATTCTCGAATTACTATTAAGCAATGGCATCTGATGTCTAACCTGCACCCAAAGTTTAGCGTTCCTATGCTGCCAGTGAGTTTTCTTCGGTCGCGGCGGGGGTTGGGGGTTGCCCTTACCCTGTCGCTAGCCATAGCGGCCTGTAGTCGCCCCCAGCCGCCTAGCGCAATGGGTCCTCAGGCAGTGCCAGTGCAGGTGCAAGAGCTTCAGCCCGGCACCTTTGAAGAGAGCTCTGATTTCGTTGGTGCCCTACAGGCCGAGCAGCGCGTTGAGCTTAAACCCCAGGTGGCGGGGCGAGTCACCCGAGTGTATGTCAGCTCTGGCAGCGCCATTACCCAGGGTCAGCCCGTGGTACAGCTTAGCCCTGACCAGGCCGAGGCCGAGGTATCCGCTGCCCAGTCAGGGGCCGAGGCCGCTAGCTTTGGCCGTGAGGCGGCCCAGGCCCAGGTCAGTGCTGCCCAGGCTCAGCTGGCCCGCACCCAGGCCGATGTCGAACTGGCGGCAGTAGAGTTTCGGCGCACTGAGCAGCTGGTGGAGGCTGGAGCGCTGAGCCGTCAGGATCTTGACAGTGCCCAGAATCAGCTCAATGTAGCCCAAGCCGCTCAGCGTCAGGCCGCAGACAATGTGAGTGCTGCCCAGGCCGAGCTTCAGCAGGCGCTTTCTACCTTCGAGCAGGCTCAGGCCCAAGTTGACGTCAGCCAGGAAGACTTGGGGTTCAAGCAGATAACGGCCTCAGTCACCGGTCGCTTAGGTGATATCTCCCTTGAGGCAGGCGATTTCGTCGATGTCGGAGAGACCGTGGCCACTATTACCCAGAACAGCGAGCTGTTTTTGCGTATTCAAGTACCAACGACTCAGGCTAACCAACTGCGGACAGGTATTCCGGTAGAGCTGCTTAGCCCTGATACAGGCGAGCCACTGGCCACGGGTAGCGTCAACTTTGTTTCGCCGGAGGTCGATGGCGATGGTCAGTCGATCTTAGTCAAGGCTCGCTTTCCGAATGAAGCAGGCAACCTGAGGGATGGACAATTTGTGCGGGCCAGGTTGATCTGGAGCACCACCGCGACGCTGTTGGTACCCACAGTGGCGATCACGCGTATTGCTGGGCAGAGCTTTGTTTTTGTAGCCGCCGCCGAGCCCCAGGAAGACGGTAAGACGGTGCGGGTTGCCTCCCAGCGCCCGGTACAGCTGGGACAAATTCAGGGAGGTAATTACCAGGTAATTGACGGCTTACAGGCTGGAGATGAGGTGATTGTGACTAACATCTTACAGCTCCAAGACGGCAGCCCCATTGACCCGGAGGCCCAGGCCTCAGCGCCCTAGATAGGGCGCTGAGCCGCTAGCTGGACATTGTTCTAGCATCTGTGTAATGCGATCCGCAAAGCGACCCAGTAGGGTCGCATCACCTAACTATTCCCTAAAGCCCCCGGTACTCTACCTATGGCGCTGCTCTCTATTGCCGATAACTTTATTCGTCGCCCGGTGTTAACCACCGTGTGCAGCGTGCTGATTGTGCTGGCGGGGGCGGTGGCCATCCCGCTGCTGCCCATTGAGCAGCTGCCGGAGATTGCGCCCCTGCAAATTCAGGTGGCTTCTAATTACACCGGAGCCGACGCCGAAACCGTGGAAAGTAACGTCACTACGGTGCTAGAGAGGGAGATCAACGGCGTGCAGGGGATGGAGTTTATTACCTCCAGCAGCACGAACACTGGCCAGAGCAGCATCAACGTGGTGTTTCAGCCCGGTCGCAATAAAGATATTGCCCAGGTGGATGTGCAAAATCGAGTGGCTCGGGCTGAACCTCAGCTACCGCCGGAGGTGACTCAGCTGGGCGTAACGGTCAACGCTCAGTCGCCCAGTATTTTACTGGTATACCGCTTTTTTACCGACGACGATCGCTACGATGCTCTGTTTCTGAGCAACTACGCCGATCTGTTTATTCTCGACGAAATGAAGCAGATCGACGGCGTAGGCAGCGCCGAGATATTTGGGGCCGGGCGCTACGCCATGCGCCTGTGGCTTGACCCGACCGCCCTGGCCAGTCAGGAACTGACTCCCGACGATGTAATAGCTGCCCTACGCGAGCAAAATGTTCAGGTCGGAGGCGGCTCGGTTGGGGCTCCGCCCGTAGACAGCGACCAGTCCTTTCAGTACACGGTGAGGCTGCCCGGGCGTTTAGAAGAGGCAGACGAGTTTGAAAATCTAGTCGTCAAGGTGGGCCAGAACGGTAACCTGGTGCGTCTGAGAGAGATCGGCCGGGCCGAGCTGGGCGCTCAGGACTATAGCTTCGATGCTAAAACCGAGGGCAAGCTAGCGGCGGGGCTGCTGGTGTATCAGCTGCCGGGCAGCAACGCCCTGGACGTGGCTCAGGCCGTGCGCGATCGCATGGCCGAGCTCCAGCAAACGTTTCCGCCGGGCTACCGGGCCGAGCTAGTGTTTGACACCACCGACTTTGTGCGGGTGTCGCTGAAGGAGGTGCTGACGACGCTGGTGCTGGCGATCGCACTAGTGCTGCTGATTTTGTTTTTGTTCCTGCAGGACTGGCGAGCAACTATTGTGCCTGCGATCGCGATTCCAGTGGCGCTGATTGGCTCGATGGCCTTTCTGCTGGCCTTTGGCTTTTCTATTAACACCCTGACGCTGTTTGGCTGCATTCTGGCCTCGGGGTTGGTGGTTGATGACGCCATTGTGATTGTAGAGGCCATCGCCGCCAAAATTGATCAGGGCATGCGGCCCCGCCTGGCCGCCCTTGACGCCATGGAGGAGCTATCGGGGGCGGTGATCTCCACCTCGCTGGTACTAATGGCGGTCTTTATTCCGGTGGCGTTTTTTCCGGGTAGCACCGGCAAAATCTATCAGCAGTTTGCCCTCACTATTGCCTTTACGGTGCTGGTTTCAACCTTCAACGCCCTGACCTTTTCGCCCGCCATGTCGGCGCTGCTGCTGCGGCCGACGGCGGGGCGGCAGGGTGGCCCCTTGGGCGGTTTTTTTGCCTGGTTTAATCGTCAACTCGGGCGCATTATCGAGCGCTACCGGAAGGTAGTGCAGGGGTTGATTCGGCTGCGCTACGCCGTACTAGCCGTATTTGTAGTGGGCATCCTGCTGATGGTAGGGATGCTACGGCTGGTACCCACAGGCTTTGTACCGGAAGAAGATCAGGGCTATTTCCTCGGCATTGTGCAGGCCCCCGATGGCGTATCGCTAGAGTACACCAAAGGGGTAATGGCCCAGGCGGACACGCTTATTTCGCAATTCCCAGAGGTAACCAGTACTTTTATGCTGTCGGGGTTTGGCTTCGATGGCCCGTCGCCTAACCGAGGCGTATTTTTTGCCACCCTAGCTCCTTGGGCAGATCGCCGCGCCCCCGCATCGACAGTGACGGGCCTGCTGCCCCAGGTCAACGGGGCTCTTTCTGGGATTCAGGAAGCTCTGGTAATTGCCTTTAATGCACCGCCTGTGCCCGGCTTTAGCCCCACGGGGGCACTAGAAATGCAGCTGCAAGACCGCAGCGGCAACCAGATGAGTATCGACCAATTTTTGGGTAACGCCTACGAGATTATGGGGCTGGCTAACCAGTCACCTGCCTCCATGGGGGTGTTTACTCAGTTCACGGCCAGTTCGCCCCAGGTGCAGGTGGATGTCAACCGCGATCGCCTTAAAGCCCTTGATGTGGATATTGACGCGGCCCTCGGCACTGTGGGTACTTACTTAGGTTCGAGCTACGTCAACGACTTCACCAGCGGCGGGCGCAACTACCGGGTCTACGTGCAGGCCGAGGAGGAGTTTCGTAACGAGCCGTCGGACATCAACAGTATCTACGTGCGATCGCGCCAGGGCACTATGGTGCCCTTGGGAGAAGTGGTCACCCTGAGCGAGGTGGCGGGGCCATCGACCATTAATCATTTCAACCTGCTGCGATCGATCAAGCTGGAGGGTATGCCCGCGCCGGGGGCTAGCTCAGGTCAGCTGATTGAGGCCATGGCCGAGGCTCACGCTCAGGCTGCTCTGCCGGTGGTGGGTCAGGCCTGGCAGGGCACCGCCCGCGAAGAAATTGCCTCTGGCGGTTTGGCCAATATTATCTTCGGACTGGGGGTGCTGGTGGTGTTTTTAGTGCTGGCTGCCCAGTACGAAAACTACGTCGACCCGATCATCATCTTGCTGACCGTGCCGCTAGCGGTGCTAGGGGCGCTGATATTTTTGTTCCTGCGGGGGCTTGACCTCAACATCTATGCCCAGGTAGGTCTAGTTATGCTGATTGGCCTGGCCAGCAAAAACGCGATTTTAATCGTCGAATTTGCTAACCAGGCTCGCAGCCAGGGACTAGGCTTAGTGCCCGCCGCGATCGCCGCCGCCGAGCAGCGGTTCCGGCCCATCATCATGACGGCAATTTCGTCGCTGGTAGGATTCTTTCCGCTGCTAATCGCCACTGGGGCAGGCAGCGCCAGCCGCTGGTCAGTAGGCTATACCGTGTTTGGGGGGCTACTTGTAGCGACAGTACTGAGCCTGCTGGTAGTGCCGGTGCTCTACGTCGTGCTTAAGGGTACAGCGGAGCGCATACTGCCCGGCGACGGTCCTGGGACGCCGCCCGTGCCGTCTTCAGCTATCGTAAAAGGCGGCGATCGCGCCGATGCTGGTGCGGCCCTAGCTCCCCTACGATTTACGGACGTGCCATCGCAGGAGTCAGGGAAGACCCCTGCTTAGCTCAGCGCCGTCTGGCGCTATGGCCGGGCCAATACTAGAATTTATAGCGTCGGTTGAACCATCTCGGCTAGATCGCCTCGGTAGCAACAAGGCCTAGATCGACACTCCCGAGTTGTTGATCTGGCCCACATTACCTCTAAGGAGTCAACATGGATGGGGAAGGTTCGCAGGCTGACTTGGCTGCTCGCCTTGAAGCACTAGAAGCCAGGGTTGAAGGCTTTATTCAGCAGGGGCTGACGGAACGCATTGCTCGCCTTGAAGATGCGCTTACGCTGGTAACCGATGTAGAACGCTACCAACCACTACAGCAGCTGCTCAAAACCGGCAAGCTACGAGAGGCCGACGAAGAAACCGTGCGGGTAATCTTGCAGGAAGCAGGCACGCCCGATCGCGAAGATCTGCCCCCTGATGCTATTCGCCTGTTTCCGTGCAGCGTGCTGCGGGTCATAGACCGACTGTGGACCACCTACACAGGCGGTCGCTTCGGCTTTAGCGTGCAGCTACAGCTATATCAAGCTGAGGGCGGCACCTTAGAAAATGCGCTAGCCCAGGACACGGTAGCACTCAATCGCCTAGGTGAGCGAGTGGGCTGGCGACGAAATAATCAGTGGAAAACCCTTGAGCAGGCTCGCTATGACCTAGACGACCCCGTAGGGTGCTATCCCGTTGTTTGGTGGGATTCACCCTACGGAGCCAAAATGGTCAACTACTTCCTGACCCGTCTATTTACTTGCGAGCTATAGCAGCCCCCAGCAAAAAGATGAACTACTCGCCAGTCTATGGAGCGACTACCTCAGGAGCCTCAGGCTGGGCCTGCTGACGGCGGAGAGCATCCTGCTGTAGCGTGCGGAAGCTATCTGCTTCAGTACTAATGTGGCCTCGGTACTGGCGGCTGAATTCGCCGGGGCTGCGATCGTTGGCTGACATAGCCCGGTGAATCAAATCGAAGGGACTGCCGGTACCGCCAAAACCATCGCTATTGGCATCGGAGGAACCAAATCCTTCGTTGGTATCAACCCGCGGTGCCTGAATCGGGTCGGCACCCGTAGACTGGGCCAGAGTAGCCGGGGCCAGGGATAGTAGACCCAGAGCAACAATTCCAGCAGGAGCAGCCCTGCGAATCGCGGCGGCTACCGAACGATGGACAAAATTTGGGTAAGCCACGGGAATACTCCTCGACACATAACAACTCAAACTTAAGGGCCGGGCCCTTGGCACAGGCACTATGCGATCTACGCCTGCTATTGTAGCGGTTAACCTACCAGATGCCGACCCTTCTAGCACAGATCTAAAATTGGCTAGCCTCTCTAGCTTGGCCCCCTAAACCTCAGGCAATGCGGCGACGCAGCAGAGGCTGAATTATCCCTAGGGATAATCCGCAAAAGACCACCAAAACAGCTAAACAGGCTCCCAGCGACACATTCGCAAAGGGGGTTTGAAGCACCGTGCTGCCCAATCCCCAAATGGGGTGCAGGTACACGTAGCGAATCGGCTCGATCGCGTAGGTGAGCGGGTTGAGGCTAGCCACGACCTGGAGCCAGCTGGGCATAAACTCCAGCGGCACCAGAGCCGTACTCGAAAAGAGCAGCGGCAGATTGGTAACGAAAATAACTCCAATCAGCTCAATGTGGCCGGGCAGGGCAAAGGTCAGGCCTAGGCTGAGGGCCGTTACGCCCAGCACTAGCGTCATCACAATGAACAGCACCAGCAGCAGCCCCGACAGGCTAGGCAGCCCCGCTCCAAGCACCGCGCTGAGGGCTAAAATAGCCGCTGTTTGCACCAGGCTAAGGGCGGCGATGAACAGCGCCGAAGCCACCACAATGGAGTAGCGCGAGGCCAGGGGAGCCACCAAAAAGCGGTTCAAGAAGCCAAACTCGCGGTCAAACATCACCGGTAGGCCAGCATTGAGAGCACCACCAAAAGCCGTAAACACAATAATGCCTGCCCCCAAAAACTGGCCGTAGTTACGGCTTTCGCCAAACAAACCAGCGGGCACATTCTGAAATAGTGCCCCAAACAGCACCAGCCAGATTAGCGGCTGAATCACTCCCGCTACCAAAGTGGTGGGGCGGCGCTGAAGCTGAATGAACAGCCGACGGGTCATTGCCGTAGTCTCTTGCCAAAAAGCGCCTGAGATCAGCCCCTGGGACTTGATTAAGTCGGCTTTCCAGGCCTGGAGCTCTGGATCTTCGAGGCTGGGGGCAGCCCCTCGGGTTAAGGATGGAGTGGGAATAGTCGTACTCATAGTGTTATCCTAGCGTCCCTTCATGGCCTGTTTCTTTTCTTTTTTTAGGTCCCGCTGGCCTACGGCCGCTAGCTCTGCATCCATTAGGGTGCGGCCCGTGGCGGCTAGGTAGACATCATCAAGGCTGGGACGCGACTGAGCAATACTAAACACAGGTAGATCAGCTGTTTTGAGGGCCTGCTGCACGGTCAGCAGCACGTCAGGCTGGCGGTCTACGACCAGATTGAGCGAGTTGCCCTGGGCCGCATTGACAATCACCTCGCGCACAAAGGGTAAGTCGGCCAGCATGGTGCTAGCTGTATTAGCCTCGTCGTCTGCGGTGAATTCACGAATGCGCAGGGTAATGCGATCGCCGCCAATCTTGTCTTTTAAATTGCTGGGGGTACCGGCAGCAATCACCCTGCCCTGGTCGATAATGGCCACGCGATTGGCTAGAGCATCCACCTCTTCTAGGTAGTGGCTAGTAATCAATATTGTGGTGCCTGCGGCTCTTAGCTGCCGCAAAAACATCCACACTGCCGAACGGGTTTCAATATCGAGGCCCACAGTGGGTTCGTCAAGCACCAGCAGATCGGGCTGG
>JBARUP010000680.1:0-17718 GCA_049645805.1 Nodosilinea sp. | reverse complement strand
GGGTACAGCACCCCCGGCAGCTGCCGCCTCGGCCTGCGTCGGCAGTTCGGCAATCTCTGCCATCAGCGCAGGGGGTACATCAGCACCGCTGAAGCTGTCGCTGGCGACAATTTCTACGTCAGCGGAGGGCAGGCCAAGCACCATCTGCTGAAGCTCTAGGGGCACGTCGGGGTCGTAGTCTGTTAATGCTGCTGGCGCTACACCTGCTGCTGCTGGGGGTTCTGGCGCTACCGGCTCTGGCGCGATCGCGTCGTCTGATGAATAGTAACTAGGATTTGGATAAAAAACAGGATCTAGACTAGCTCCAATACTGTCACGGGCCGATCCGCTTCCCAGGTCTGCGGCTTTCGCCAGACAGTCCTGCCCTTCGCTCTGACGCCCCATCTGCATGAGAGCCTGCCCCTTACCTGCCCAGGCGGCGGACGATGCCGGGTCAAGCTCTAGGGCCGTATCAAAACAGAAGATAGCCTCTTCGTAGCGGGCCACGGTGCTGAGCAGTTGCCCCTTGCCGACCCATGCTTCGATGACGCTGGTATCGAGCCGAAGGGCAGCGTTGTAGCTGTCTAAGGCCTCGCTGGCCTGCCCCAGCAGCGCCAGCGCGCTGCCTCTCTGGGCCTGAGCCTGGGCGGCAACACCGTCTATTCCCTGAGCCGAAATACCGGTAGCACCAGCCTTGCTGCGCTCCACCTCGGTCGCTTCGACAGCCTGACTAAAATAGATCAAAGCCGAGTCGCAGTGGCCGAGCTGCATCAGCCGGCGTCCTTCCGCTAGGTCTATGCGAGCCTGCTCTAGCCTGCTGCGGGCTGTCCCCGCTGAATACTCGCCCGCCTCGGGAATCAGCGCGGCCTCAGGAGGTAGTTCAGCCTCGGGAAGCGGAGAATCTGAAGGCAGCGGACCAGCAGCAATGGGCGTCTTGCCGCCCAACTCAGAAAAATCGATCCCTAGCTCCGGGGCAGGGACGAGGTCAGTCTCTAGGTCAGTCTCTGGGATATCGTCCTCGTCGTCGTGATCTTTGCGGCCCAGCAGTGAGCCTATGATTCCCGCCAGCAGCAGCAGTGCTGGAATCGCTGCCAGCATCCACCAGGCGCTAGGAGGCAGGTTGCCAACCCGATTCCAAACGTTGTCCAGTTCTGTAGCAGGGGTTTCGTCCTCGTCGCTGGTTTCAGCATCGGCTTCGTCTCCGGCTGCCGGAGACACAGATTCACCCTGCTCGTTGAGGAACACGACCTCATCGCTGCCGCCCACCACCAGCTGACCGGCAGGGCTATAGTTTAGTGAGGCCGCTGGTGCCTCTAACTCAGCCGGCTCTGGCAACTGGGCGGTACCATCCGCCGACCAGAGCTGTAGGGTGCTATCGGCCCCGGCGCTGGCTAAGGTGCTGCCCTCGGGGCTGTAGGTGACGGCGCTGACGGCATCTTCGTGGGCCTGTATTGTTTCACCCCTAGGCTGCAAAGTCGAGCGATCCCAGTTGCGCAGACTGCCGTCGCCACCTGTGGTAGTCAGCACCTGACCGTCAGGACTGCTGGTAATGGCGGTAACGCCGCCTTCATGGGCGCTGGCCGATTGTCCAGCCGCCGACCCATCGGTGTTCCAGAAGCCTAAGCTGCCGTCGCTGCTGCCGGTAATCAACGTCTGCCCGCCAGCTGCGTAGTGGAGAGCCTGAACGGGGCTGGCATGGGCCGCGATGGAATTGCCCTGGGCGGTGCCGTCGGCTAAGGACCAGCGCTCTACCGAGCCGTCGGCGTTGCCGCTAGCGATAGTTTGCCCATCGGGGCTCAGGGCGAGGGAGATAATAGGGCTCCCCTGACCGACTAGCGGTTCACCCTTAGGACTGCCGCTGCGGTCCCACTGGCGCAGGGTGCCGTCGGCTCCGCTAGAAATCACGGTTTGCCCGTCGGGGCTAATGACGACCGCCGACACCGCGCCCTGATGGGCGTCAGCAACGGTTTCCGTAGGGTTGCCTTCAGCGTCTAGCCACTGTAGCTGACCCGCTTCGGTGCCGCGCACCATAAACTGCCCATCGGGGGCAAGGGCAACTCCGCCAAGCAGCTTGGCGGCCCCCACAGTGACGTTGTTGCTAGCGGTTTGCTGGGCTTCCTCAACAGCCGCCTGTCCTTCGCTACTGGTGGCAAAGCCCAAGAAAGCTTCGACCGGTAGACTCGGTTCACCTCGGTAGATGTAGTTGCGGGGCTGGGAGTAGGGGTAGCGAGGATCGTCGGGCAGGGTGTCGTCCAGACGCACGGGACGCACGGCGTCTTGCTCCAGCACTTCGGAGGCGATCGCATAGCTAATGCCGTCTTCACCCAGCTCGCGCACGACTGCGGTAGTGTCGTCTGCGGTCATCTGCACGGCTGTCTCCCCGGTCTCGAAAGGCTGATTGCTAAAAACTTCGTAATCGGCTAGGGCTAGCCGGGTAACGCTTTCGGCGGGGCGATCAATAAATCGAATCGCTGCGTTGGGGCCACCCACCTCCGACCAGTTGGTGATTTCGCCGCGAAACATGGCGGCAAAGTCGTCGAAGGTTAAATTGCCCTGAAACGGGTTTTCGCGCCCCACTACAACGGCAATTTTCTCGCGAACAACCGGGATTGAGGTGAGACTGGGGTCTTGCTCCGCTTCACTGAGGCGACGCCCCAAAGCTACCAGGTCAATTGTGCCGCCTCCTAAAGCCTGCAATGCAGCTTCATCACCATCGGCTTCGTACACAATATCGGTATCGGCATAGCGTTGCTCAAAGCCTTCAGCCAGGCTCTGATTGATGCCCTTCATTGACGGCGACCCATCAATGGAGAGGGTGGTACCAGGGGCCACCCTCTCCTGCAGGGTGAAGGTGGGGGTTGGTTCTGTAGGCACCTGAGCCAGCAGCGCCAGATTGGACCTAAGCACATTTAGCGGCAGCGCGGCGAGGGCGCTGACCAGTGCCAGCATGGCCAGAGACGGCTTAGGCAGCTGATTCATGGCGGTACCCAGAGGTCAGTAATACAGTCTGCTAAAGGATACATGCTGGGGCGGGGGTTGGGCGGTTTTTTTAGCGGTAGTCGCTACAGTAAAGACACTTCACCGCTACGATCTTCTATGAGCACTGCGGCCTTTCTAATCGCTGGTCTACTAGCCTTTGGCCTCTCGTTTTGGTTTACCCAGCGGCTTCAGCGGCCTCGACAGTCGGTCAAGCGCTGGTTAGAGAGAGGTGATAGAGGGCGATCGCAGCGGGGGCGGCCCCCAGAGGGTAACCGAAAGATAGGTCCTCCTGCCGCCGCAAATCTCGACCGCGAGGTCCGTCATCTCCTAGACCAGGGCAAGCCGGTCGAGGCTATTAAGCGAGTTAGGGAGACTAACGGCTGTAGTCTGCCTGATGCCAAAGCCTACGTCAACGAGCGGCGGCCCTAGCCTGAGGCTCAACTGCATTACCAAATACTTGGGGCGTAGCAAAGCGCGATAAACTAAATGCAAAACACAATTTTGCCTACCCCCCTAGCGACCTATGGCACTACGCAGTATTTTTACAGCTCTCCTAGTCGCTGGCCTCTGGCTGCTGAGCGGCGCAGGGCTAACCGCTCAGGCGCTGACTCCTATCGACTTAACCGACATTAGCTATAGCCCCTGCCCTGCTGACTACGCCGACGGCATGGTCGCGTCGGGTTCTATTCAGGAGGCCAACTGCTATTTGATCATCGGTAAAGCAATCAACCGGTCTGGCAAACTCGTGGTTGATGCCGATATCTTTGGCCGCATTTTTGACGCGAACGACAACCCGGTAATGCAAAATCGAGGGCGGTTGGGCGGCATCTCAGAAGTGCCTCCGGGAGAAAGCGACTTTGAACTCAGAATTTCGGTTTCTGCCAACCAGCCCGAGCCACTTAAGCTGAAGCAGTTTAAGGCATCGGGGTTTAGCTCTACCGTGCGTCAGTACTCTGAAACCCCTTCAGCGCGGTAGCCGTACTGCCTATCGACAGCTACTGAGTTTTGCGAGATCTAGTTCGCCCTTAGCTCAAGCTGATTCTTCTAAACACCAAAAACGAATGGTTTCGTCTGCGCTGGTGCTGATGATCATGCGGCTATCGGGGGTGAAGGCGAGGGCCCGCACACCCCAGGCGTGGCGGAGCCTGATGTGGCCGATACCTTGCAGACTGATTAGGTTTAGGTCGCCGTCGTCGTTACCGATCGCGAGCCAGTGCCCGCTGGGGCTGATCGCTAGCGCTGTAACAGAACTGGGAGAGTTTTGAATGACAGAGTCCTGGTCTAGATTGGCCGGGCTCCACACTTGAACATGGCCTTCCTGGTCGCCGCTGACGATGCGGCCATCATAGGGATGGCAGGCTAGGGCGGTGATAGCGGCGGTAGGCGTGGTCAGGGTGTGGGAGAGTCGACCCGACGGCAGCGACCAGAGGCGAATGGTGCGATCGCGCCCGCCGCTCACCAGCAGCTTCTCGACTTGGTTCAGCGCTAGGGCAGTCACCTGATCCTGATGGTGGACCAGGGTTTTGGGCTCACTGTTCTGGTCTAACGGCCCTAAATAGATGCGTCCATCGCCGCTGCCTACTGCCAACACGTTGTTCTGAAGGACGAGTAGCGCGGTAATCTGCCAGCCCGCCAGCGGTAGTCTGCTGCCGCTGTAGTCTGCTAGGTTCCACCGAATCAGCCGACCGTCTTCGCCACCGCTAATCAGGGCGTCTCCCCTAGGCGTAAATCCTAGGGTTGTTACCGCGCCGCGATGGCCCACCCCAAATAGTCCTAAAGGTTTGCGAAAGGTATAGATCGGATCGCCGCTGGTGCAGTTCCAGAGGCGCACCGAGCGATCGCTACAGGCTGCTGCGATCGCTCGCCCGCTTGGGCTAACCACCACTCCATTAGCTACTATGCCCGACAGGCTGAGCGCAAACCGCTGTTTCCAGGCGGGCGTAGGCGACAGCGCTGTCCTGTTCAAGGTGGCCGCTGACGCCTTATTTAGCCCCAATCCGCCCCAGCGCAGGTCGCTCAGCACATCCCGAGCGCTTTTATAGCGCTCAGGCAGGCGGCGGTTGACCATGCGATCGAGCACTCGCCCTAGGGCAGGGCTGACGGCAGCCGTTGCGTAGGATCGCCATGTCCAGGCGTCGTCGCTGATGGAATATAGATCGAAAGGATGCAGCTCGGTGAGCAAGTGCAGGCAGGTCACCCCTAAACTAAAGATATCGCTGGCAAAAACCGCCTTGCCTAGGGCCTGTTCTGGAGCAGCATAGCCAGCGCTACCAATCACCGTGGCGGTATGTTCAACTTGCGCAGAAAGGGCAATCGCTCTTGCTGCGCCAAAATCTACTAGAACTAAAGGATAAGGAGCGGGGGGAACAACAACGTTGGCGGGCTTAACATCGCGATGGACAACGCCGTGCTCGTGAATGTAGTCCAGCACCGGCAGCAGTTCGTAGAGTACCCGCCGTACCAGCGCCTCGCCCAGCTGATCGGGCGATCGCAACATCAGCCGATCAAGATTGGGACCGACAATATATTCCTGCACCAAGAACTGGCCCTGGGCATTGTCTACCACGTTTAGCAGTGCGGGTATTTGAGGATGCTGCCCCAGCCTGGCCAGCTGCTCGGCTTCGCGATGGAATCGAGCTCGGGCACTGGGGCGATTTTGACCGAACACCAGGGCCATCTGCTTGACTACGCAGATCAGAGAAGCATCGCTATCCTCATCGACGGCTAAATAGGTACGCCCAAACCCACCCTGACCCAGCAAAGACTGGCAGCGATAGCGATCGTCCACAAGCAGAGGCTGACCGCAGGCGGCGCAGGCTAGAGCAATACTAGAATTCTCAGGCTGAGGGCAGGCAGGGTTAACGCAAAAAGTAGCTAAGGGGATTACGGCACCCATTCACTCACCTATCTACTCAGCTACGTTGGCACCAGTTCGCCGGGGCGCAGCTTAGCCCACTTGCCTTGTTCTTCAGAAAAGCTCTCGCAGCCAACAACGTCATACTCTTGCTCAACGACCTCGCCGAGGATGCGAAGGTTAGCGTTGACTGTAGGGTTCACCGCCTCAAAGCTTGGGGTTTCGGTTAGGTGAGGCTGGCCGTGCAGCTCTTCTACGGCGTGATAGGTAGTGCAGCGATCGACGTAGCGGCAGTTCACACAAATGCACATGGCACACCTCCGGCAGGAACACAGTAAGGTTACGGTTGCTATCTCCAGTTTATCCAGTCCTCAATGCAAAGCCGCTATTCTCTAAGCAGAGGGGATTAGAAACAGGTTCGGATGTTAGAGGAGATGCGTTTTCTGGTAGTCTAGCTCAAGTTTTTTGAATGTCCCAGACGGCCCAGGTCAGATGTTGCAAAATGAAAACCTTGGGGTAGGTTTTTGCGTGCTGTCTGCGGAGTCGGGATGTCAAGACTCAAAAACCCTGTTGTAATGAAAGAAATGAGGGTTCATTGAATCCAACGCTATCACCGATTTCCCTTGCAGTGGCTACTGAACAATCGGCGCTTTCGCCAAAAACCTGGCCCTTCAGCGTTTCGCTACTGCCACCGCAAGCCTACCTAGTGGGAGGAAGTGTCAGGGACGCGCTGCTGCGTCGTCAGGCCGATTATCTAGACCTTGATTTTGTGCTGCCCGATCGCGCTATTGCCACAGCCCAGAGTATTGCCCAGCGCTACAGCGCAGGCTTTGTGGTGCTTGATGCAGACCACCAAATTGCGCGAGTTGTGTTCCCTAACGCTACGGTAGATTTTGCCCAGCAGGTAGGACCAACGATCTACTCTGACCTGCATCGGCGCGACTTTACCATCAATGCGATCGCCTACAGTCCCCACAGCGAGTCTCTGCTCGACCCTCTCAATGGCTATGCCGACCTGCAGCGCAAGACCCTCTGCATGGTCACTGCCGAAAATTTGGAAGACGACCCTCTGCGCCTGCTGCGGGCCTATCGTCAGGCCGCACAGCTGGGCTTTGACCTCGACCCTACTACCCAGCAAACTATTCGCAGCCTGGCTCCGAGCCTGGGACGAATGGCAGCTGAGCGGGTGCGAGGCGAGCTAGACTGTCTGCTCAGCCTGCCTGAAGGGACAGCTCTGCTAGCGCTGGCCTGGCAAGACGGCCTGCTGCAAGCCTGGCTGCCCGAGGTCGATCGATGCCATCTCGAACGTCTAGCTACCCTTGACCATCTGGCCGCCCAATACCACGAGCGCTGGCCCGAATTTTCGCAGCAGCTGCAAAGCTGGGTCAAAGAACAGACCGCTCCTGGTCTGCACCGCAGCTGGCTCAAGGCCGCTAAGCTAAGCCAGCTTTTGCCCCCCGAACTAGCACCTGCGGAGGTTACCCTGACGCGGCTCAAATATAGTCGGGCTGAGCAGCAGGCGGTGCTGAGCATTCTTAGAGGCTGGCAGTACCTGCACCTGCACCAGGGGGCTGCGCTGCTGCCCCTTGGCCAGCAGTACCAGCTATTCAAGGCTGCGGGGGCAGGATTTTGCGGCGTCGCCCTGCTGAGTTTGGCCTATGGGGTGCCGGAGGAGTTGGTAATGCCGCTGGTTGAGCGATACCTCACCCCCAATGACCCCGTTGCGCATCCCCAGCCGCTGATTACCGGCAAAGACTTGGTACAAGGGCTTGCCCTCAAGCCCGGTCCCCAAATCGGTGCGCTGCTAGAGGCTGTTTCTTTAGCCCAGGCCGAAGGACTAGTCGGCAGTCACGATGAGGCTATAAATTGGATCAAGCATCAGCTCTAAGCAGGTAACTGTGGCTGGTGCACTACGTAGGACTGACGATGCTGCGCACGTGCTACAAAGACTCCTGTCGGTGGGCAAGTGCATCATGGGCTACTGAGCAGAGCCGGAATTGCTAAAGGAGAGGCATGAAGTTTTGATTAAGCAACCGAGATTGCTTTGATCAACGCTAGCTTAAAGAAGTTCGCTTGAGGTCGATGCGCTTGAGGACGCTCTGTCCTGCTTCTTTGAAGTGAGAAACGCCCGAAAAACGCTACATTATCGAAGGATTAGTGCGTCTGATCTCGGGCGCAAGCTAGGCTACCCTCTACTCTTTCCCCTCTACCAATGACCTCTGCTTCAGTCTCGACCTCCCAGTACGGCGATCGCGCTATTCTTCAGGCCGTTGCCGAGCCGCTAGAGAAGTGGCCCAACCCATCGACGAACGTCTACACCGTTCGCCTAGAACACCCGGAGTTTACGGCGCTGTGTCCGCGATCGGGCTATCCGGATTTTGGCACTATGGTGGTAGATTATCGCCCCGGTCCCTGGGTGGTGGAGCTAAAGGCGTTCAAGCTTTATATCAACGGGTTTCGCGATCAGCGGATTAGTCATGAGACGGTGGCAAATCAGATTGCGGATCGCCTGTGGGAGGAGCTAGAGCCGCATGGGCTGCGGGTGATTGGTGACTATACGCGGCGGGGCGGGGTGAAGACGGTGATTACGGTGAAGAAGGGTGATTGCTCTGGGTTTGAGCCTTATACGGCAAACGTTTTGTAGGGGCGAATGGCATCAACTCTGCCTTTGCTACTACCTCCTCACCTTTCTCACTCATCCACCTACTCATGATGCGACTCCACGTGGGGAATCAGCGAGTGTGGCTTCTCTAGGCCGTGGGTCTCCATCAGAGCCTGGTCGCCCATGATCTGGCTAGGATTGCCGTCGGCGATAATGCGGCCTTCGTCGATGAGGATGACGCGATCGCAGACTTCCAGCACAAACTCCAGGTCGTGGGAGGAGATCAGCACGGTTTCGGTGGAGTTTTGCAGGAATCGGATGAGGCGGCGGCGGGTGCGCAGGTCGAGGCTGGCGGTGGGCTCGTCGTAGAGAATGATCTGGGGCGTCATGGCGAGGAGGCCGGCGATCGCTACCATTTGCTTCTCGCCGCCGGAAAGGTGATGGGGGAGGCGGTCGAGCAGGTGAATGATGCCGGTCATGTCGGCGGCGGGGGTCACGCGGGCGGCGACTTCAGCAGCGTCAAAGCCCATGTTCTGGGGGCCGAAGGCAATATCATCCCCAACGGAGGCCGAGAATAGCTGGTCGTCGGGATCCTGGAACAGTAGCGCAACTTCGGGCCGAAACTGGCCGGGGACTAAGGGCTGGTCAAACAGCCTAATTTCTCCTGCCGCTGGAGCTAGCACGCCGCACAGCAGCATAAACAGAGTAGTTTTACCGCAGCCGTTGTGGCCGATAATGCCAACTCGATCGCCCTCTTGAATGGTTAGGTCGACCTCGCGCAGTACCTCGGGCTGGTCGGGGTAGCCAAAGGAGAGCGCCTGGGCGGCAATCGCCGTTTGGCGCTGCCCTCGGGCGATCGCCAGTGGGTCAAAATCAGTCGAAATAGAATTCACCATTGTTCCCATCCCATTTCTGCAATTACTAAACTTGCCGCCGCCACCAGCACTCCCGCAGTCAGGGCCCAGTTCTGGACTGATAGAGGGTCCGCTGCTTGGGGTGGGGCAGGCTGTCGCTGGCCGTAGCCCCGCAGCCGCATCGCTTTATACACACGCTCTGATTGCTCGTAGCTGCGAATCAGCAAATTTCCCGCCAGCATGGCTAGCTGCTGCATCGTCTGGCTATTCACCCGCAGCCAGCGCTGAGGGCGGTGGCCAAAGCCCCGCAGCCGCATCGCCTGCTGCATCGTAGACAACATGGCGGCAATTTCGAACAGGTAGCGGTATGACAGCAGCGTCATATCGGCCAGCAGATTGGGGAGACCGAGCGATCGCATGGCTTGCAGCAGCGTCAAAAATGGGGTTGTGCCCAGCAAAATAAACCCCAGGGTCAAGATAGATACAAACCGACCCACAATCAGCCCCGTCGCCTGCAATCCCTCCAGACGCAGCGTCAGCCAGCCCCACTGCCAGAGCACCGTTTCGCCTACCGTTAGGGGCAGCAGCACCACCACCGCCAAAATGAACATGCCCGGATAGCTCAGCCGCTGCCGCAAAAACGATAGAGGCAGTTCTGATAGTCCGTAGAGCATTGCCGTTAACCCCAGCAGCCAGGGCACTAAGGCTAGATGCTGCACAGTGGCAAAGGCAAACATGAGCGCCCCCAAACTCACCAGCTTAAGCCGGGGCGACCAGCGGTGAATGACTGACTCTCGGTGAATATAGGTATCAGTACTCGCAACTCCCATGGCGATCTAGCCCTCCAGCAGCTCGGGCTTGACCCGGCGCAAAAACAGCACCAGCATGGCGGTGAACACGCCTTCAATAATGGCTAGCGGAATATGACCTACCGATAGCGTTAGCACCGCCGCTTGCTCGGCTCCAGCATTAAGTTCGGCCGGAATGTTGAAAACAATTAGGGCCAGAAAAATCAGCGCCGATATACCCAGCCCCAGCGCCCCGCCCAGAAAAGCAAATAGCCCTGTACTAACAGACTCGCTGAGCGCCTTGCCCAGCGTGTTGCGCAGCTGAAAGATGTGGTACGCCAGCAGGGCCGGAATGCCCATCATCGCTGCATTCACCCCCAGAGTCGTAATGCCACCGTGACCAATCACCAGAGCCTGAAAAAAAAGTCCAATCAAAATAGCCGGAAAGGCAAAATACCCCAGTACCACCCCCAGCAGCCCGTTTAAAATTAGGTGAACGCTAGCGGGCGGTACCGGAATATAAATAGATGAGGCCACAAAGAAGGCCGCCGTCAGCAGCGATGCCTTTGGCACATCAGCGGCGGGGTCGGGCCTGCGGTTGATCTGCCGCAGCGAATACCAGGTCGCTAGCCCGGTGATGGCATAGCCTGCCGCACAAACCTGTGCCGGTAAAATTCCGTCGGGAATATGCACTAGCGCTTGCCTCTAGCAAAAAATAGAGCGGTGCCAATACAGCCCCAAATCACAGAGCCAATAGTAATGCCCCGCTGCACTGGAGACAGACCAGTACTAGGAGAAAATAAAGAATTTGAAGCTGTTTTCGCCTCTACCCCTGGGTCAGACTTAGCAGTATCCGCTACCGGAACTATGGTCAGCTCGCCGTGGCCCGCCTGACGCACCATGACTTCCCAGTTACCCGGCAGGGCGGCATCAGGGGTAAAGCTGAATCGTCCCTGATCATCGGTAGTGCCCTGCTGCCAGATATCACTGGGGGCATCAGGGGCGTAAACTAGCACCTGGGCGCTGGCCATCGGTTCACCTGTCTCAAAGCGGGCCTGGAGCTCAATACTGCTGACCTGCCGTTGCTCTACCGTCACCCCGTGGGCCAGCACCGGCAGCACCCAGCCTGCCAGTCCTAGGGCCAGTCCCAAAGCGAATTTTGTGTTCATAATGTCGCCAGCTTCTCTTCTTCACAGTGGCCTTCGCCCACGTGACCCAGGCTCGGCAAAATACCTAAGAATGTGGTGTAGTCATCCCCAGAGAGCCCGGCTTGGATGGCCGCACTATCCACATCGACCACGCCGTTCTGGGCTAGGGCAGCCAGCGGATCGAAGCCCAGCGCGCCAGTATTGATGCCGTCGTCAGCGGGGGCATCGCCATCGCCAAACAAGTGATCAAAGTGAAAGGTGGCCTCCATGTCGGCCTGCTCGCCCGCCGCCAAGCTGCCCTTGCGCTCGTCGCCGATAAAATCGCCGCAGGTAAAGGACAGCTCTTCATTCAGCTTGACGGTGAACGGAACCGTTTCGCTGTCTTTAGCAGCGGTGCCCTGCATCCAAATTGAGTAGCCCTCTGAGGGACCTGACTCAGCCGGTACCATACGCCAGGCCAGCGCGTTAAAGCGCCCTGCCGGAGCGTCAACCTCAGCCACTAGGATCGGTGCGGCGTCAGTGTCACCCTCGGCCAGATCAACCACCTCGGTGCCCTCGACCTCAACCTCAGCCTTGGCCTGAAGCTCGTCGTCTGCCTTGGGGTCGAAGGGGGGATCAGTTTGAGCGGCAGTAATGTCGGCTAAAGACACGTAGAGATTGTCAAACGATACTTCCCAGCCGTCTTTCGTGGTGAACCCTTCGCGCACAAAGTCTTCGCCATTGGCGCGAATCACCAGAATGCCGGTTTCGCTATCGGCAGCAGCAGTTGCCTCAGTGGTGTTCGCATCGGGAGCACTGGCGGTGGGGCTATTGCTGCCACAGCCGGAAAGCACGCTCAAAGCCACGAGACTTAGGGTGCCAACAGCGAGGGATCTAAATGAGTTGAGGTACATGGTGCCTGAGGAAATGAATGCCTACCTGCCGGGGAGAGAAAGGGCGCGATCGCATTAGTCACGCATGACCCTATTCCCTGGGTGTGTGTCCCAGCTTGTTTACTTAACCCCGAGAACTCTTAAAATTCAATGCCCTAGGGGGGCACTAGGGCGTAAGTCATGGCCTTTTGGACGGTGAGAACCGCTGAAACGGTAGGATGACAGCAAACGAGGCTTTAAATCCACCCAAGTAAGCCCATCTACCGACCCGCAAACCCCATGTACGACGCGATTGTGGTGGGGGCTGGCCCCGCCGGAGCCTCTACGGCCTACCATCTGGCCAAACTAGGGCACTCTGTGCTGATGCTGGAAAAGGAGCCTTTGCCGCGCTACAAGCCCTGTAGCGGTGCTGTTTCGCCCAGCGTGGCCGATTTCTTTGACTTTGATTTTACGCCCGCGATCGATCGCCCCATGCGCCGGGTGCGCTACACCTACAGGCTAGGCGATCCTGTCGAGGCCGAACTCACCACCGCTGATCCGATTTGGCTGGTCAGGCGGGAAGTTTTTGATCAGTTCCTTGTGCAGCAGGCGCAGCGGCAGGGAGCGCAGCTGAAGGATGGTACGGCGGTTACCGCGATCGCAAGCCAGGGCGATTATTGGCAGGTGACGACCACCGACGGTACGTTTGAGGCCGCTTATCTAGTCGCCGCCGACGGTGCAACCGGGCCGATGGCTAAGTGGCTAGGATTCCCTAATTTAGCCCTGCATGCCGCTAGCGTGCTAGAAGTGCCTGCCCCGGTGGCAGATACCTGCGCCATTAACTTTGAGTTTGGCTTAGTCAAGCAGGGCTGTGCCTGGAACTTTCCTAAAGCAGAGGGCTACTCGATTGGGGCGGCAACCTTTTTGGGACAAGGCCCGACAGACTACCGCAAAGCTCTAGACAAATACAGCCAGTCTTTCGGCGTCAGCCTCGATGCAGGTACCGTGTACAGCCACCCGCTGAAGCTGTGGGATGGTAACTACCCCCTGCACACCCACCGAGCCGTGCTGGTCGGCGAAGCCGCCGCTATTGTAGATCCGCTCAGCGCCGAAGGCATTCGCCCCGGCATGATTAGCGGGGTGCGGGCTGCCGAGGCCGTTCATACCGCTTTGGGCGGCGATCTTAAAGCTCTGGCTAACTACACCACCACCATGCACACCACCTGGGGTGCAGACATGCCCTGGGCCAAGCGCATTGCCGGGCTTTTCTTCCGGGTGCCGGGGATCGGGTATCGAGTGGGCATCAAGCGACCGACGGCCACCCAGCGGTTAGGGCAAATCTTAGCCGGAGAGGTGCGCTACGCCGACATTGCCAGCCGAGTCATGAAGCGGATGAGCGGTGGACTACTGTCGGGATAGATGGAGTATTTAAGGTGTCGCGTGAGAACCGATGCTTTTACCGTGCTTTCATTCCTTCCGCGCTCTTTTATCTTCCTCACCTCCATCTTCACCTATGCCTGACCTCCACCTCATCGACCACCCTCTGATTCAGCACAAGCTCACCCTGATGCGGCGAGCCGAGACCAGTACCGCTAAATTCCGCACGCTGCTCAAAGAAATCAGCCTGCTGATGGCCTATGAAGTGACGAGAGACCTGCCTCTCAAGCTAGAGACGATTCAAACACCTATGACCACCATGGAAGCCCCGCTTCTTGCGCCGGAGAAAAAGCTAGTTGTGGTCTCGATTATGCGGGCCGGACAGGGCATTCTCGACGGTATTTTGGAGCTGATGCCCTCGGCGCGGGTTGGCCATATTGGTCTCTATCGCGACCCGCAAACCTTACGGGTCATCGAGTACTTCTTCAAGGTGCCGGAGGACCTCAGCGATCGCGATGTGCTTGTTGTAGATCCAATGATTGCTACAGGCAATACGGCGGTGGCGGCGCTGTACCCGCTGAAGCAGGCGCGCCCGCGATCGCTGAGGTTTCTGTGCCTGCTGGCGGCACCCGAAGGCGTGGCTCATTTTCACGACGAGCACCCCGACGTGCCCCTCTACGCCGCTGCCGTTGATGAAAAACTGGACGATCGCGGCTACATTTTGCCAGGGCTAGGAGATGCGGGCGATCGCCTCTTTGGTACTAAATAATATCCAGCGAGGTAGTCGACCGCTATTGCCTTAAACCATTGGAAAAAAATAACCAGTAATCCACAACCTAAATGTGACGTACTCCCGACACCGACGCAAACATACGGTGCGGGCTTCTCTCACCGGAAGTGTTCTACCACTGGCTACCGGGTTCGAGCTTTTTAGCCTAAACCAACCGCTAGCTGCTTTAGGCTTCTTCGTGTTGGTTCGGTAAAGGTGCTTTATTCGTAGCCAGCTAAAATGGGTCATGCCTACCAGTGCTGTGCCAAGATACTGACGTAGTGTTGATGAGTTAAGTAATTCACACTGAAGTTTGCTGGAGTCGAAGTTTTGAGTAGCTGTCTTGAGTACTAAAGGCTGCGTTACCAAACAAACCCAGGCTTGCCCGCAGCGAAGCGCTGGCGATGTCTGGCTTGTCAGCAAATTCTTGTCCGACCACTCGTTAATTAAGGGGTCTTATGGTTAAGCAACCTATTCATCTTCCTGAATCAAGCGCGGCGGCTGGCGTGCCTCAGCCCCTTGCGGTGATGGGAGATGCCACTCTCGATGCTGAGGCGCAGGTCAGTCAGATACAGCAGGTATTGGTCAACAATCTGCACTGGATGCAGGGCAAAGACCAGCAGTTTGCCAATGCTCATGACTACTACATGGCGCTAGCCCACAGCGTACGCAACCAGCTGCTGCAAAAGCGCATTCGCACTGCAAAAGCCTACGCAGATAAAGGTGCCAAGACGGTTTACTACCTGTCGGCAGAGTTTTTGATGGGGCGGCAGTTAGGCAACGGGCTGATCAATCTGGGCCTCTACGACACGATGCGCCACGCCCTAGCCGACTGTGGTCTTGACCTTGACGAACTGCTAGAGCGAGAAGCCGAGCCCGGCCTAGGCAACGGCGGTCTAGGTCGTCTAGCGGCCTGCTTTATGGACTCGCTCACCACGCTTAACCTGCCGGCGGTAGGCTACGGCATTCGCTATGAGTTTGGCATCTTTACTCAGCTCATTCGCCAGGGTCACCAGGTTGAGGCCCCTGATAAGTGGCTGAGCTACGGCAATCCCTGGGAAATTGCTCGTCCTGACTACCGAGCTGAGGTTAAGTTCGGTGGTCATACCGAAGTCTACAAAGACGGCGAAGACGACCATCAAGTGCGCTGGATTCCAAGCCAAACGGTGATTGGCATCCCCCACGATGTGCCAGTGCCGGGCTATGGCACCGAGAACGTCAATATTCTACGGCTGTGGAAGGCTGAGGCCGGAGAAGCCTTTGACCTGGTAGCCTTTAACGCTGGCGACTACTTTGGGGCGGTTGCCAACAAGATGACCTCTGAGAACATCACGAAGGTGCTCTACCCCAATGACGATACCCGCCAAGGCAAGGAGCTGCGCCTGCAGCAGCAGTACTTTTTTGTGTCTTGCTCGCTTCAGGACATCATTCGGCTGCACCTGCGCGACCACGGCGATCTCACTCAGCTAGCCGACTCGGCGGCTATTCAGCTCAACGATACGCACCCAGCGATTGGAGTGGCTGAGCTGATGCGCCTGCTCTTAGATGAGCACCAGATGGAGTGGGATGCGGCTTGGGAAATTACTCAGCGCGCCTTTGGCTATACCAACCACACGCTCATGCCCGAGGCTCTAGAGCGCTGGTCGGTCGATCTATTTGGTCAGCTGCTGCCGCGTCATCTAGAGCTGATCTACGAAATTAACCAGCGCTTTTTAGACCAGGTGAAGCTGCGCTACCCCAAAGACCCTGAACGCCTAGAGCGCCTATCGCTGATCGAAGAAGGTTCCGAGCGGCGGGTACGAATGGCCAACTTGGCCTGTGTCGGCAGCCACGCCATTAACGGTGTAGCCGCACTGCATACCGAACTGCTGAAGCAGGAGGTGCTAAAGGACTTTTACGAGCTATGGCCCGACAAGTTCACCAACAAGACCAATGGCATTACCCCTCGCCGCTGGCTGTTGCAGTGTAATCCCCGCCTGGCTCAGCTCATTTCTGAAACTATCGGCGATCGCTGGATTACCCACCTCGAAGACCTCAAGCAGCTCGAAGCCCACGTTGACAATGAGGAGTTTCGCAACGCTTGGCAGGCGATCAAGCAGGAGAACAAGTGGGCGCTGGCCCGCTACATTCGCGACACGCTAGGTCTAGAAGTCGATCCCAACTCAATGTTTGATGTGCAAATTAAGCGCATCCACGAGTACAAGCGTCAGCTCATGAACGTGCTGCACGTGGTCACCCTGTACAACCGCATGGTGCAAAATCCCAGCGATCACGTCGTGCCCCGCACGGTCATCTTCGGCGGCAAGGCGGCTCCTGGCTATTTCATGGCCAAGCTAGTCGTGAGGTTAGTCAACGCGGTTGCCGATGTAGTCAACAACGACCCGCTTGTGGCTGGGCGGCTAAAGGTTGTGTTTTTGCCCAATTACAACGTGTCTCAGGCGCAGAGACTGTTTCCTGCCTCTGACCTCTCTGAGCAAATCTCGACCGCCGGGACAGAGGCCTCAGGCACTGGCAACATGAAGTTTGCCCTCAACGGGGCGCTTACTATTGGCACTCTTGACGGCGCAAACGTGGAAATTCGCGAAGAGGTAGGGGCCGATAACTTCTTCCTGTTTGGCTTGACTACCGAACAGGTAGCGGCCAGCAAAGCGGCTGGACACAACCCCTGGCACTACTATGACACCAACCCCGAGCTGAAGCGAGTGCTAGACGCGATCGCCTCCGGAGTGTTTTCGCCAGGACAGCCCGATTTGTTCCTGCCGATTCTCGACTCGCTGCTGGTCAACGATCCCTATATGGTGATGGCTGACTATGCAGCCTACGTGCAGTGCCAAGAGCACGTTAGCCGCACCTACGAAGACCGCGATCGCTGGGTTCGCATGGCTATTCTCAATGCGGCTCGCATTGGCAAGTTCTCTGCCGATCGCACTATTGCCGAGTATGCCCGCGACATCTGGAATGTGAAGCCGGTGCCGGTGGAAGATGACAGCCCATAGGCTCAGGTAGCCTCTAAAAGGCTTAGCATTAGGGAACGTGGCCACACGTTCCCTAATGCGCGTTTGTTGCCCACGGAGCTGTGCCTGCTCTAATAACAAATCAGAACCGTGCGGCTCTGATTCCACAAAGGCCAAACGGTAGGGGCGAGCATTCGCCTTGACAAATTTAGCCGTAGTCATCCCTGTTAAGACATTCCCCTAAGGTGGATTTCCGCGCAGGCGGGAATGACAGCTTTGCCTTTGTCCTAACCGTCCCGTCCACTGCAATAGGAGTTGACCAAGCAGGATTTGGTATGAAGTGATCAAAGATCTCAATATCTATAGCAACCGAATTTTAGTTGAACCATAGCCTGTGACCCTGGTATAGCAATAAGTAGGCAGCCCAAATCAATCAGTACTCGACCCGTGCACAGTAAGGCTTCTAGACTAAGGCTGCCTTTGACCCCTTTGTCAGAAACGTTGTTAGACCAATTGCTATAGTTAGCTTTGGTGCGTCATTGAAGTTGACGTATTCTACGGTA
>JBARUP010000679.1:0-2358 GCA_049645805.1 Nodosilinea sp. | reverse complement strand
TTTTGATGCTGCGGGTCCAGGGTGGCGAGGAGTAGATTTTTCTTCAGAGGTGTATCCGGGGGAACCATCTGATATTCTTAGAGGAAGTTAAACTTTTGTATCATTTCCCTCATGAAAGTATTGGTTGTTGGCGCTACTGGCACCCTTGGCAGGCAGATTGCCCGCCGTGCCTTAGATGAGGGCCACGAAGTTCGCTGCCTAGTCAGAAGCGCCCAGCGGGCCGCTTTCCTGCGAGAGTGGGGAGTAGAGCTGGTGCGGGGCAACCTGTCCCGGCCCGAAACCCTGCCCCCCGCTCTTGAGGGAATTGACGCCGTTATTGATGCCTCCACCGCTCGTCCGTCGGAGTCGGTCATAGAGGTTGACTGGCGCGGCAAGGTGAACTTGATCAAGGCTGCCCGCGATGCGGACATCCAGCGCTTCATCTTCGTCTCGATCCTTAACTCCGAGAAATTTCCCCACGTGCCGCTGATGAACGTCAAGCGCTGCAGCGAAAAATTCCTGGCTGAATCGGGGCTCAACTACACCATTCTTCAACCCTGCGGTTTTTTGCAGGGCCTGATTGGTCAATACGCTATCCCTATTTTAGAAAAGCAGCCAATTTGGGTGATGGGCGAAGCTGCACCCATCGCCTACATGGATACCCAGGACGTTGCTCGATTTGCCGTCAAGGCGCTGTCTGTGCCTGAAACCGAGAACCGCAGTTTCCCTCTGGCCGGTACTCGCGCCTGGGGTGCCTACGAGATTATGCGTCTGTGCGAGCGTAAATGTGGCCAAGAGGGTCGGGTTTCGCGTATTTCTCTTGAGCTGCTGCGGGTCATTCGCAATGTGGCGCAGTTCTTTCAGTGGGGCTGGAACTTTGCCGATCGCCTTGCCTTTGTAGAAGTCATTGCTGGAAGCCAGCCCCTCGACGCCCCTATGGACGAGGTCTATCAGGTGTTTGACATTCCTAAAGACGAAATCACTACCCTCGAAGACTACATGCAGGAGTACTTCAGCCGCATTATGAAAAAGCTGAAGGAGCTTGACTACGACAGCGACAAAGCCAACAAGAAAAAGCTGCCGTTCTAGTCTGGGTTCTGGTTGGGCTGTTGTGGCATCGCAGCAGGGTCTAGGTAGCCTGCCTCTCGCATTAGTCGAGGCCACAGGATTAGAAAGAAGCCCATCCACGCTCCGATGGGAACAGACACTAGGCCAGTGAGCCAGACCCGATGGAGCAGCAGCCAGCTGCTTCCTACAATCGCGCATCCCGTCAGCACAATGGACCAGGGCTGACACCACCAGGGTTTGAGCTGCCAGGGGCTAGTGACGGGTGTGGGGTCAATCATAGTTGCATAACTCTTCAGGGCAGCTTGAGCTAGCCAAAATCCGAAATCGCAAGTCCAAAATCCAGCCTACTCAGCTTGGCAGCGATCGCACACCCCGCGCACCGTCACCTCGTAGTCCTCGACCTGCCAGCGGGGGCTGAGGGCTTGCAGACTAAGGCTAGACAGGTTTTCCCAGGGGATGTCGGCGATCGCGCCACAGCTCTGGCAGCGAAAGTGATGGTGAGGGCCAACATTGGCATCGTAGCGGCAGACCCCGGCCTCTAGCAGCACCTCGCGCACCAGGTTTGCCCCGCGCAGCGCTTGCAGAGAGCTATACACCGTCGCTTGGGAGGACGTTGGCGCATTCTGGTTCAGGTCGTGAAGAATGTCGTCAGCGGTAGGGTGATCGTAGCGACCCAGCAGATTGGCATACACCGCAAATCGCTGAGGGGTGACGCGCAACCCTCTAGACTTGAGTAAAGTAATGATTTGATCGGCTTGAGTCGGCATCTCCTCAGCTCCGGCGATTGGCTTTGGGCACCCGCCAATATCCTGACGGCTAGGCATACTATTGTAGCCTTCTGCTACCAGGGTACCATTTTGAATTGAGAATAAAATCTAACTTGGAATAATTCTGAACTTAAGCTATTATACCTATTGAAGATTTCTCAAGTCAGAACTATTCTGAGTTAAGAGCAAATCAACGCAGTTAAGTAGAACTACAAAGAGGTAATTCATGGTTGCTCTAATTGGTACTGGGCAAGTCCCCGAAGTTACGTTCAAGACCCGCGTGCGAGACGAGGCTGTCGGTGGTTCTAACCCCTTTCGCTGGGAAGACTTAACCACCAGCGACCTCTTTGCGGGCAAGAAAGTTGTAGTGTTCTCTCTACCGGGTGCGTTTACTCCTACCTGCTCCTCTAACCACCTGCCTCGCTACGAAGAGCTATACGAGGAGTTCAAAGCCCAGGGCGTTGACACTATTGTTTGTGTCTCGGTCAACGATGCTTTTGTGATGTACCAGTGGGGTCAAAAGGTTGGGGCTAAAAATGTCTTC
>JBARUP010000678.1:0-6097 GCA_049645805.1 Nodosilinea sp. | reverse complement strand
CGCCACCTGCTACCTGCGCCAGGAGGGAGAGGTAGTTGAGCTGCAAGTTTTAGAGCCGATCCCGTCGTCTTACCTGCAATCGGTGCTTCAGGGCGTGCCCACTTCCTACAGCGTCATTTGCGGCACCACCATGGCCCAGGCCCTATCGACGGATCTCGGTGAAGTATCTGCGTCCCCAGCCCAGCCCTGCGCTGACTATGAGGAACGCATTTTGGCTGCGGCCCGCACCTATCAGTCTCGACCCGAGGCGGTAGGTCTGGTTCCTACGGGCACGGTTCACCGCGAGCTCAACTACACTACCGAGAGGAAGCGGGTGCTTAATAGCCAGCGTCGGATTTCAAAAAACGACAACGTAAAGCAGCATAAATACACCCACGAAGTGCTGTAGGGGCAAACAACCGTTTCCCCTAAATTGGCACAATCGATCGCTGACAAGCCGGACAAATGCCGTGAATCAGCAGCTGACAGTCAAGAATGTGGTAGCCCGAGCGATCGGCGGTCTTGCTTCCTGCCTTAAGCACCGAGTCGTTCTTAAACTCGATGGTTTTGTTACACCGCACGCAGATTAGGTGATGGTGGTGGTGGGGAGCGGGCTGGTTAATTTCGTAGCGCTTCTGCCCCTCGGCTAGCTCTAGCTCGCGCAAAATCCCCATCCGCGCCATCAGCTTTAGGTTGCGGTAAATAGTGGATAGACTAATCGGCTCACCTTCTTTGCTGAGCTGCTCGCACAGGTCTTCAGCGCTCAGGTGGGTGCCCTCTGGCAGGTTTTGAAAGGTTTTGAGCATGGTTTCTCGCTGGGGAGTCATGCGCCAGCCGCGCTCGTTGAGCTCGGCTTTGAGGGCTGATGGAGTGTAAGCAGCCATAGCCTGGTCTCTCCCTGCTAGATTTCAATAGCTCGTCCTTAATGAGAATAGTAGCGAATCAGCCGGGGTATTTGCAATAATTTCTAGCTATTGAGAATGACTCCGAAGACTGGTTCAGATGTCTTCAAGTTTTGCTGCGCTGAGCGCTCTGGCGGCAGTAGCTAGGGCAAGCGCCGCTAGGGGGGCCGTAACCGCTCGCAAAATATGGTTCCCCAAGGAGACGGGCTGAAAGCCTGCTGCGATCGCGATTTCCACTTCAGCCTCTGTCCATCCACCTTCTGGCCCCGTGGCGATCGCGGCGGGGCGGTGGGCATCGCTAGTCTGGGCAGCCTCTAGCAGGTGGGGCGCACCGCCGCGAGCAACGCAGATCCATCGGTGCCCTTCAGTAACTTGAGCTAAGTAGTCTGACCAGGCCGTGGGCGGCAAAATCTTGGGCAGCAGCAGTCGTTCTGACTGCTCGGTGGCCTCAGCTGCGATGCGATGCCAGCGCTCTAGTTTTTTGGGGTTGGGCTGGTGCAGAGTGCGATCGCTCAAAATTGGCTGTAGCGTCGCTACGCCTAGCTCGGTGGTCTGGCGCACTACATCGTCAAAGCCGTTGCCCTTGGGCAGCGCGATCGCCAGAGTAACGGGAGCAGAAACAGCCTGGGGTGATAGCGGAGCCGGTGCGATCGCCGCTAGATCAGACTCTGCCGCTAGCGTGGCAATCCACTGCCGCCCCTGCCCGTCGAGGGCTACAAACTGCTGCCCCGCCCTCAGGCGCAGCACTCGGTAAAGGTAGTGCTGCTGGGTGTGGCTAAGCCGCAGCTGCTCTGCCGCCACCTGATCGGGCTCAATGACTAAGCGCTGCACAACTCCTCCCGCTCAGACTCAGTGCTCCACCTGTATTCTGAACCCGCACGGGCCTACCTCTCAAATAAGGGCCACAAAACAAAGGCCTCCAAGCTCGAAAGCTAGAGGCCTTTGTTTTTAGATGTTTCAGTATAGTACGTACCCTATAAGAACCTTGCGGCTCCTAACTACAATAGAGGAACCTATGTAAAGAAAGAATAAGCCGCTTGTAAAGTTTCTTCCCGCCTTTTTTGGTGTTCGCCTGGGCAGAGGGACTAACTCCTGCATCAGGTGGAATTCAGCCACTTTCGTCAGCTCCCTATACCACACCGGACTCCCACACCCTCAGCGCCTTTAGGGAGCTTGGCTGCGGCTCGGGCTAGCTCCACGATCGCATTACCTCAAACACCTTCGTTAGCACTCCCTGAAGGCGCTCGTTTTTAGCGTACTTTTGCTTCGTCAGCTGCAGCGCAGCCTTGCTGTTCACCTCCGTCAGGGTGGGATAGATATGAATCATATTCTTTAGCGCGTCGACCTTGAGGTTGTTGCTCATGGCCAGCACAATCTCATGAATCAGCTCCCCGGCGTGGGGACCAACCAGGTGAGCACCCAAAATTTCGCCGCTGCTGCGGGTGATGATTTTGCCAAACCCTTGACCAGCGTCCTCAGCTAGGGCGCGATCGACTTCCGCAAACTCCTGCTTAAGAATATAGATGTCGTCGTAGCGCTGGCGAGCCTGGGCTTCGGTTAGCCCCACCCGCGCTAGTTCAGGGTCAGTGAAGGTAGCCCAGGGAATAACGCTGTAGTCGGCACTTTTGGTTGGCAGCAGCAGCGCATTCTGCATCGCTACCGCCCCTTCGTACCCAGCCACGTGGGTAAACTGGTAGCCGCCAATCACGTCTCCGGCGGCGTAGATGCGGGAGTTGGTAGTTTGCAGCTTAGCGTTTACGCTAACGCCCTCTTTGCCCACCGCCACCCCGGCTGCTGCCAAATTGAGGTTATCGACGTTAGGTACCCGACCTGCCGCCAGCAAAATATCGTCGACGACTACGGTGCCGCTGGTGGTGTGCACATGCTTTTTACCATCGATAACCTCGACCCGCTCGGCCCGCGTGCCCGTGAGAATCGTTACGCCATCCCGCACCATCTGCTCCTGCACGACGATCGCGGCCTCTGGCTCTTCCTTTGGCAAAATAGTGTCGTGGCTAGCGATAACGGTTACCTCAGTGCCCAGGCGGGCAAAGGCCTGCCCCAGCTCGCAGCCGATGGGGCCAGCCCCAATCACGGCTAGAGACTGGGGCTGCTGCTGTAGCGAGAACACGGTTAGGTTGGTGATGTAGCCCGCCGCTTCTAGGCCGTCAATGGGGACTTGGGAAGGGCTAGAGCCGGTGGCAATAATGTAGCTACGGGCCTTGAGGTCGCGACCGTTGACGGTAAAGGTGCGATCGTCGGTAAATTTGCCCTGGCCGTAGATCACCTCGACCCCCAGCGACTCAAACCGCTCGGTCGAGTCGTGCACCTGAATGGTGTCAATGACCCGATGGACATGGCCCAGCGCCCCCTGCAGGTCGATTCCTTTGAGCTGGGCATGAACCCCAAACTTGGGGCCGCGAGACACCTCGTGAGCCACTCGCGAGGCGTGAATCAGCGATTTGCTGGGTACGCAGCCGTAGTGCAGACAGTCGCCGCCGAGGCGATGTTCTTTTTCGACTAGGGCCACCTTGGCCTTGAGCTGGGTCCCGGCGCTAGCGGCTACCAGCCCAGCGGAACCGCCGCCAATAATGACCAAATCGTAGTCAACAGCCATGGTAGTCTCCTTGCTCTGGGGTGGGGTTGTTTTATCATGCTGCCTAGAGCATAGAAAACAAATCTGAGGGCTATCTGAGACGGACTGGAGATAACTATGAGACCCGGCAGTTTATAACCCCAATACCCCAACCTTGTGCTGGCGGGGCACAATGTCCAGCACGTCGAGCTGGGCGCAGTACTGGAGGTCGGCCTCATTATTGAGGCGCAGCAGCCGCTGCCCGTGGCTGGCGTAGTGCATTAGATCGAGCAGCTGCCCCTGCCACTGTAGGTAGAGGCTAACAGCGGCGATCGCGGCGTCGTTGCCAGCTAACTCCTTAAATGTCTGCCCAGTAGCCTCAATCACCCCGTGAATGACGGCTCCGGCGCAGACGGTATCTTCGAGAGAGTAGGTGCCTTCCCAACCTGAGCCCACTAGCCACACGGTCTCTGGACTAACGCTCAGCAAAAAATTAACGACGGACTGGCGGGTGGTGAGGGCAGCGGTGATAACGGTAGGAGCGTGCTCGATGCGCTTGAGGCAGCGGGTTCCGTTGGTTGTCGTCATAAACAGTCGCTTCCCGCTGGATTTGTCGGGAGAGTGATCGAGCGGGGAGTTGCCCAAGTCGCAGCCGTCTACCTTACCGCCGCCCCGCTCGCCTGCGCGCAGCCGTTTGTCGGCGGGCCAGTCGGCGCTGACGGTCATCAGGTCGTTGACATCGCTGAACACCTGAATCGCCTCAGCGCCAGCGGCCAAAGCCGCCGCCATGGTGGTTGTAGCCCGCAGCACGTCAATGGCGATCGCGCAGTCTGGGCTTTCCTGGTCAGGTACTTCTTCAGGGGTGTGGAATAGGAATAACTTCACGGTTAGGAGTTTGTTTAAGACTTAAGTTACCAGAACCTGGGCCGCCAGACTTAGCATTGCTCAACCCAGGTGCTAAGCTTCCATTCTATGTGGGGAGCCGCCTCAAATTTTAAAAAAAAGGAGCACCTTCAGGTACTCCTTTACTGTGATTCTGCCGTTAAGCAATCGGGCAGCCTAGGGCAGCCACTCCAGCACCGCTTCGTCTTTGGTGTTGGTGCGGCGTGAGGGGGTAGCGCGATCGAAGGTCATGTGGACAGCGCGAGTTTGCTCGCCGTCCGCCGCTACCGCCATAATCGGATAGTCAATGTTGCCGTCCTGGAAGGACATTTGGAATCGAAACGTGCCGTCGGAGTTGAGCTTGATCGGCTTGCCGCCAATGGTGACGGTAGCATCGGGCTCGGTTGCGCCGTAGACGATAAGCTCGGCATCAGCCACTAGCCAGAACTTACGCGGCCGAACCGGCGGCGCTGAAGCCGAGAAGCCTGCCCCCGACATAGTTAGCCCTGACATATTCAGCCCCGACATAGTTAGCCCTGACATGGTGGGAACACCGGTGCCCGGCAGGGCCCACAGCCCCGCTCCCGACGGGAAGACATAGGAACTGACGGCCTGCTCAGGGGCCATAGAGCTGGGTACCTGCTGCATAGAGCCAAACAGAGACCCCGCCACTCGCTGAGCCTCAGCCGATTCAGTCATGCCAAAAACGCTGTCGTAGATAGCATCGGCACGTTCTGCATCTGCGGTGCGCTGGCTGGAGTGCTCGAGGGTGGTTAGGGTTTGACCACGCAGCTCGGCCCGCCACTCAACAGACATGAACTGGTCTTCAATCCAGTCAGAGGGGTAGACAGGGGGAATGTGAACCGGCAGCGATCGGGCCAGCACCAGCCAGCGGCCATCGTTGCAGAGGTAGCCGATCTCGGTCACGTAGTCGCGATCGCTGACCGGGATCGGCAGGTACCACTCTCGCGCTAGTTCGTCGCACTCGTACTGCTGCAGGCTGTGGGGAGCCTGAGCCATAAAGTCGATGTCGGTCACATCGTAAAACCGCAGGGCCAAACGCGAGCCGCCCTGCCGCCGCAGCTCATCTTTGAGGGTGTGGGGAATATCCCAGTAGGCATAGGCCCACTGAGGATCGCGGGGCATGAGCACAATGCGGCTTTCGCCATAGCCGCTGGGTAGATCGGCCAGCCCGTCATCTACAGAGGCGAGCACGTCTGCCGAAGGTATGGCGGCTGTAGCCGCCGGAGTGCTGGTGGGGAGTGGTTCAGGAGCCGCTACGGCAGGTGCTGGCGATGCAGGTGGGGCCGGTGGTGGGACCGGCGCAAGAGGGGCTTGTGCAGGAGGGGTCACCATGCTGATGCCGCGTTTGGCTCCGATCGCCTGGATCGCCGCGATTAGCTCCGTCTTCCGCATCCGACTGTAGCGAGACACTTCGTATTGGCTGGCGACCCTGCGAAGCTGTCGCAGAGTCATTTCTTCAAGCGGTGGGCGAGGCGATGAGGTCGATGACATAGAGCACTCTCCTTAGAAGAATGTGACGACATAGGGTTAACTACGGCAGCCCAGGAGTGGTCACCGAGTATAGATGTGCGGTGCCGATCAATCGATCCCACATCCTTAGCCTCTAGCTCTGGCTCTGGGGAACACCTCTGCGCTAGGTCACCGAGCTTTTGTTCGGCGGGGATCAGCTGTTGGTCTGTAGCATGCCAAAAACCGTCGCGGGGATCAAGCCCCCAGCAAGGCTTTTATGGTCGAT
>JBARUP010000677.1:0-1902 GCA_049645805.1 Nodosilinea sp. | reverse complement strand
GTCTTAGCATTGACCTGGGGCCGAGGGCTTCGGTGCTGAATGTAGGTGACTGGCGGTAAAGTATAGCTTGGCAGCACAGCAGCTAGCTTATGCAGCAGCGCCTTCAGAGTCGGTAGGTGTGCTGCCGGTAGGTGAGCGTTATAGCTCCCCGCCACGATGGCACGCAGCAATCGCCACGGTGCTGGGGGCCAGTCAACAACGCCTTCAGAGTGATGGTTACCCCAGGCGCAGGCTTGGTATTGGTTGGTGTGGCACTCAACATGGATGTAAATCATGCCTGGGCCTCCCCTAGTTCTTCTTCAGCAAACTCAACCTGATTGTCGGGCACGACTACCCGCACCTTCTCAAATAAGTCAGCACAATCTTGAATAGCCGACTTAACAGCAGCCTCAAGCGGCTCAATTTCTGGCAGGGTCTGCATGGCGTTCTCGCTCTTAGGCGTTAGGTAGCATTCGGTGCGAAGGGTAATAGTTTCCGACAGCAGACGACGAATCAGGTACTCGCTTAGAATCTGAATCAGGTGCTTGGCTTTAGGGTCCAGGTTAGATTTCTCAACCAGTCGAGTATCTATTACAAACCTGCCTACATATCGTTCAGCCTTGAAGCTTTCGCGAACGTAGACAATGTTGCCGAGTCCTGCCTCGGAAGGTTTACCAACGGCTTTGTCTTTTTCGCCTTTCCTATCCCGACTGATGGCAAACATATGGCTGATATTGACGCCAAGACCCCGCGCCGATACCGGATCGTGGACCGCGCCGCCTGTCGGCATCGAGACCGCATTCTCGGCCACAAATTCTCCAGACAAGACGCGCGGGATTTTGTAAACTCCGGCAATATGCGTGTAGAAACTGCCTAGCACAATGCTCATTGGGCATAGCGCAAAGACAGACTGATAAATCCCCCGATCGCGTATGCGCTGCCGCAAGCCCTCTCGAAACCGCTGGCCGTCTAGCTTGGCATGTTTGTTCTTGAGCAGGTAGCCCGTACCCAAGCGGTGAGGCAGGTCTAAGGTGCTGGCAACGTAATCTCCAGACTCGGTGTAAATTTCAACAAACGGTAGGTCGTCTAGCTCTGGAATAAGCTGGTGGTTAACAGCGTCCCAAATGCTGGCCTCCATCAGGTTAGCCGTAGCTTGAGGGGTGTGGAGCAACACGTCCAGACGCTGCTCCCAGGGTAAATAGGCTTGAGACACACCAACATCTAAAAATGAGGGTGGCTTTACAGTCGGCAGAGCAGACTCAAATTCGACAGTGATAACGTTAATCATGAGTTTCACCTAATTTGACAAAGGGTTTGCACGGGAACGCCAGAGCTAGTGCGCTACGGGTGCCAGCCGTAATGGTGTCTGGCAAGCCTGACGAGCGCTGTAGTATGCTCAAATGCTGCTTTGGCGACGCTGCCGCAGGGTCCATAGAACGTTGGGGCAGCGCTGGAAGTACAGCTAGCTGCCGCTTCAGTGGCGCTGTAGAGCCTGCTAGCAACGCGTTGACGGTCTGCATGTTCATCATCGCTGCTCTGCTCCACTGGATAGAGGCGGCTAGCTTGTAGGGCTCTGGCAAGGGGTCATTTGCAGAGTACTGAGCTAGCTTGGCCGGTATGCAACATACCGAGAAGCCCAGAGCAAGATCTAAAATCAGCTGGTCATCGGTGTAGCCACCAATAAAGGCGGCGATCGCATCTGGGCTGGCCCAGTAGGTCCAGCCGTAGGATGGGTGCCTTTCCCTGTCTTTGCTCCAGAGCCGTAGTAAAGACAGGCATAATGCTTCCAGAGAAGCTGTTTTCAGCTTGTCTTTGTGGTCTGATGACCAAAACCAGTAGTCTTTATTCGGCACGTACCGCGCCGAGGTCAGTAGCTTTCTAAAAGAATCTCCAGAATGACCAGTAGTGCGATGCGTTAGAGAT
>JBARUP010000676.1:0-2368 GCA_049645805.1 Nodosilinea sp. | reverse complement strand
GTATTGAGCGTTTGAACGAGTGTAGTCCCGGAGGGGAACAGCATAGTTTAGGGCCATATTTTTAGCAAACTTGAACAAGCTGTCATAGTTGCGCTGTCTACAAACCAAGCGCCCGTCGCCAGCGTATTCAACTCTGTCATCACTCAGCTCAATGGCTAGATCAGACACATACACAGAGAAAATTCGAGTTGCAGCATTCATCGGTTTCGCGACCTCTCGGAAAGTTGGGTACAGGATGCAGTAACGATTCCTCATGCGCCACGTCACAAGCAAGACGGAGCCTGTCTATAAATTCGGGTGCTCTATCTTGGTCAGACGAAAGACCAGGTTATTAGCCCTGGCAAGAGATTATTCCACCTGAATGTTTTCGGGATCTACGTAGTAACAGGCTGCACTGTCTAAGCAGATGTGAGCCCAGCCAGCATCGCTGACATCGACGAGTTCGTAGGTGGTTTCTTGAACAAAAAAGCCTCTGTGATCCCGCGTGCCAGGCAGCACAGAGAAGCGATAATTACCATCGTTTGAAGTATTCATGGCGGCTTCTTATAAAGGATTTAAGGCGGGCTAAAGAACAAATGATGAGAACTTTGCCTGCTCTTTAATCTTATATGAAGAAAACGTAAGGCAATGCAAATTAGTTTGAATCTTTACCTGAATTTCGGAACCGTAACCAAAAACACTTTTATGGCGTTTTCTTCATCAGGGAATATAACAATTAGAATTTTGAGCCGTACGCTACAGCGCCTTGGTACGTTCGGCTACTCGCAGCTTGGCCGAGCGGGCGCGGGGGTTTTGGTCTACTTCAGCCTCGGTAGCGATGACTGGCTTTTTGGTAATAACTTTAAAGTCGGGCGAGTCTTTCAGAGTGTGCTTAACCAGGCGATCTTCTAGGCTGTGGAAACTGATAACGACCAGCCGTCCGCCTGGAGCCAGCCAGCCTGGAGTGGCCTTGAGCAGGGCTTCTAGTACCTCCAGCTCTCGGTTTACGGCAATTCGCAGGGCTTGGAAGGTGCGAGTGGCTGGGTGAATGCGCCCATAGCGATAGCTGCGGGGCACAGAGTAGGAAATTGCCTCTGCTAAGTCTGTAGTAGTTTCCCAGGGGCGCTGGTCTACAATCCTGCGGGCAATGCGGCGAGAGAGCCGCTCTTCACCATAGGTGTAGATTAGATTGGCTAGCTCGGTTTCGTTCCAGTAGTTGACGATATCGGCAGCGGTAAGGTTCTGGCGTGTATCCATCCGCATGTCGAGAGGAGCAGAGTGTCGAAAGCTAAAGCCACGATCGCCCACGTCAAGCTGTACGGAGCTCACCCCCAGGTCTGCCAGAATGCCATTGAAGGGGCCAGTGGGTTCAAACTCGGCAAAGTTGCCGTGCCAGTAGGTAACGCGATCAAACTCGGCCAGCCTGGACTGGGCCGCCGCGATCGCCGCCTCGTCTTGGTCCACCGCAGTCAGCGTCACCGTCGGGTCAGCGGCGAGAATCAGCCGGCTGTGGCCACCGCCCCCCGCCGTGGCGTCTAAATACCGACCACCTGGCTGAATGTTCAATCCCTCGATTACCGCCTCAGGCAGCACCGGCACGTGGTGGAAGTCTAAATCAACCATTCCCCATCCATAGAAATTTTTGCGCCATTGGCAATCCTAATCCCTGCTTCCTATGCCAACTCAGGCGATACCCATTAAGATACTCAAAGATACAGCAGAACAGTACTTCGGCCATTGGGTAGCCCCTATGTCAATCATTGAAACTAAGACCGAGCCCATGGTGCTCAACATGGGTCCACACCACCCCTCTATGCACGGGGTGCTGCGGCTCATCGTCACCCTTGACGGCGAAGATGTAGTTGACTGCGAGCCGGTGATTGGCTACCTGCACCGAGGTATGGAGAAGATCGCCGAAAGCCGCACCAACGTCATGTTTGTGCCCTACGTCAGCCGCTGGGACTACGCGGCGGGCATGTTTAACGAAGCGATCACCGTCAACGCTCCCGAGCAGCTGGCCGACATTGAGGTGCCCAGGCGGGCCAGCTACATTCGCGTCATCATGCTGGAGCTAAACCGCATCGCCAACCATCTGCTGTGGCTTGGCCCCTTTCTGGCTGATGTGGGTGCCCAGACTCCCTTTTTCTACATCTTTCGCGAGCGGGAGATGATCTATGACCTGTGGGAGGCGGCCACGGGCATGCGCCTGATCAACAACAACTATTTTCGCATTGGCGGGGTAGCCGCCGATCTGCCCTACGGATGGATCGACAAGTGCCTCGACTTCTGCGACTACTTTTTGCCCAAGGTCGACGAGTACGAGAAGCTGATTACCAACAACCCCATCTTTCGCCGTCGCGTTGAGGGCCTCGGCGTCATTACCCGTGAC
>JBARUP010000675.1:0-11257 GCA_049645805.1 Nodosilinea sp. | reverse complement strand
GCACAGCTCAAACTGGCGATCGCTAAAATTTAGGTTGGGCAACGTTTGACACAGATAACGTCCCTCAGCTTTTCCGGGCTCATAGTCTAGTAAAAAGGTTTCCATTGCTCTGAGACGGGCCTGACCTAGCTCATTGGCGTCTCTAAAGTGCTGCCAAACGTAGCGATCAGAATTTTGATTCACCTGAGAAATAATGGTTTCGCAGGTCGCTCGAACGCGCTGCTCAATGTGTTCGGCAGAGAATTGATAAATCGGGTCCACAGAGACTACCGAGTGGCCTAGCTGAGTCATCTCGGCGTTGAAGCTGGCGGGGCCGTCGCCACAGCCGAGCATCGCGGTGCCCAAATCCGCCTCTGATAGATTAAACATGGCCTGGTACTCCGACAGCGTTCTGCCCCAGGGAACAACATTGTCAAGCTTCATGGCAGAACAACCTCGGTACGTTTCGTTCGGCCTTAGCCAATCATTGTCGTGGCGCTTCAAGCCGTAGCAGGAGCTTAACGCTAGTCTGCCGCCCCCGTCTTGGTAGTGACAAAGTGACAACCACGGTGCAGCGGTTTTCTTGAATAAACCCTACGACCTAGATCTCAAAACTGGATACCAATCCTCTAAAACTGAACAAACAATCCTGAAAGCGGGTGATCGGACTCGAACCGACGACATTCAGCTTGGGAAGCTGACGTTCTACCACTGAACTACACCCGCAGGGCAGAGTTTTGAGTTGAGGATGTTGAGTTTCGAGTTAAGCAATGTGCTTGAACCTAAAACTCGATTCTCAAAACTACAAGACCTTATTATACGGTCATTTGCTTAAGGTATATTCTTTTGGTGAAGTTCCCAAATCCGGAGGCGACTTGGGGCCGCGATCGCCGTCCTTGAACTGCCCCAGCAGCTTTGCGATCGCGCCATTGATCCGGTCGATGTAGGTAAATAGCACCGGCACCACCACCAGAGTCAGCAGGGTCGAGGTCGTAAAGCCGCCAATCACCGCGATCGCCATCGGGCTCCGGGTTGACCCCCCAGCCCCTAGCTCCAGAGCAATGGGCACCATACCCGCCATGGTCGAAATCGACGTCATGAGAATCGGGCGCAGTCGGGTAACACCCGCTTCGACAACAGCCTGTCGGCGAGATTTTCCCCGCTGCTTTGCGGTCAGAGCATAGTCCACCAGCAAAATGGCATTTTTAGTCACCAGGCCCATCAGCAGCACAATGCCAATCAGGGCAAACAGGCCCATTGGCTTTTGGGCAATCAGCAGGGCGATCAGCGCGCCGCCTACCGAGAGCGGCAGCGCCGCCATGATCGCTATCGGGTAGATGAAGCTGTTGTACAGCAGCACCAGCACCGCAAAAATCATCAGCACTGCCGTAGCGAGAGCCAAGCCAAAGCGGGTGAATACGTCCCGCATAATTTCGGCATCGCCCGCCGGCTGCTGGGTCACGCTAGCGGGCAGGTTTTGCATAGTAGGTAGCTTATCGACGGCGGCCAAACCCTGGCCCAGGGTAATGCCCTGGAGGTTGCCGCCGATAGTGACCTGGCGGGAGCGATCGAAGCGATCGACTTGGGCAGGTCCGCTGCCAAAGCGCACGTCGGCTACGGCAGAGAGGGGCACCAGACCGCCATTCTGGCTCGGCACCCGCAGAGTTTGCAGAATCACTGGGTCATCCCGCAGGGCCGGGTCAATCTGCACACGAATTGGAATCTGGCGATCGCCCAAATTAAAGTCCGCCAGGTTTGCATCCGTATCGCCTAGGGTGGCCAGGGAGGCAGTCCTGGCAATGGCCTGCACCGTCACTCCCAGGTCGGCGGCCCGATCAATATCCGGGATAATCTGCACCTCAGGCCGCACCAGGCTAGCGCTAGAGTTCACATCCACCAGACCCGCAACACCGCGCATTTCCTGGGTAAGCGCGTTTGAAACCTGGCGCAGGGCGGCTGGGTCATCGCTCTTGAGTACGACGCTCAGGTCCTTACCTTCCCCAGAAGCGCCCTGGCTTTGAAAGCTAATTCGGGCTCCAGGCACCTGCTGAAACACACCGCGAGCCTGCTGCTCAAACTGGCTCTGAGATACGTCCCGCTCGTTCTTCGGCAACAGCCGAGCATAGAGGGTGGCCTGATTTACGCCATCATTGCCACCTTCTGTGGTCAGCACAGTGGACACGGCCGGGTTGTCTAGGAGCCCCTCTGTTACTTGAGCTGTCGCCTGCTGCGTGTCGGCCAGGGTCGCCCCTGGCGGCAGCTCTACGGCAATGGTCGATAGCCCTGTGTCGCTGCTGTCAAACAGGTTGGTGGGGATATAGGGCACCAGCCGCAGGCTGCCCACAAAGAAGATCAGGGCCAGGGCCAGGGTCACTCCCCGGTGGCGCAGAGCCCAGCCCAGCAGCCTGCGGTAGGGGCCGGGCCGGCCCTGGTAGGCCTCCATCGTCTCGTCGCCAAAGATGGTTCGAGGCTTAGATTTCAGCAGGTAGGCCGCCATCATTGGCGTAATCAGCCGCGCCACAATAGTTGAAAACACCGTAGCCGTGGCTACCGTCACCCCAAACGGCTGAAAAAACTGACCTGGGATACCGCCCATAAAAGCTACGGGCAAAAACACCGCTACAATCGTTGCTGTCGTGGTCAGTACGGCCAGTCCCACCTCTGCCGTGGAGTCGAGCGCTGCCTGAAACGGCCGCTTGCCCATCCGAATATGGCGCTCGACATTCTCGATCTCTACAATTGCGTCGTCGACTAAATTCCCTACGGCCAGGGTCAGCGCTAGCAAAGTCATGCTGTTGAGGGTGTAGTCAAACCAGCCCAGCACCAAAAACGTAGGAACAATTGATAGCGGCAGCGCTGTAGCGGTGATCAACGTCGCTCGCCAGTCGCGCAAAAATACACCTACCACCACCACCGCCAGTACGCAGCCCAAAATTAGCGCGTCAATTGAGGCCTGATACGAATCGCGAATTTCGTCAGCGCGGGTAAAAATCAGCTCGATATCGACATCGTCGGGCAGGGTTTTTGCCAGCTGCGCCACCGCCGATCGCACCCCATCCTCTACTGATACCAGAATGCTGCCGGTGCTGCGGTAGACCTGAAAGGCCACTACCGGCTGATTGCTTAGCTGAGCTGACTGGCGGGCTTCTTTAGACCCGCTCTCAACCGTGCCCAAACTGCTGAGCGGCACCGCAGTACCGTCGGTAAGCATGATTCTGACGGACTGCAAGGTTTCTACCGTCGGGGCGCTGCCTAAGGTTCGAAAGCTTTGTTCTTGGCCGCCTAGAGTCGCTCGCCCGCTGGGTAAATTGACGTTCAAGGCACGAATCTGATCGTTGACCTGAGTGGCAGTAATGTCCAAGGCATCTAGCTGGGCGGGGTCCAAATCAACGCGAATTTCAGGATCAACTCCCCCTACTCGGTCAACCCGCGCTACTCCCTCTACCGTCAGAATTTCCTGGCTAATGGTGCGATCGACTAGGTTGCTAAGTTCTTCTACCGAACGCTGGCTAGAATTTACGGCATAGGTCATTACCACACCGCCGCCAAACTCCAGCCGTCGAATCACTGGCTCTTGAACGCTGCCGGGTAGGTCTTGGCGAATGCGACTCACGGCATCGCGCACATCGTTAGTAGCCCGATCGACGTCGGTACCCAAAACAAATGAAATCGCGGTCGTAGAAGAGCCATCCCGCACGGTAGAGCGAATATCGTCAATGTCACCTAGGCCGGCCACGGCATCTTCAACTTTCTTGGTGACCTGATTTTCCAGCTCCTCAGGCCCAGCTCCGGTCTGGGTCACAGTCACCAAAATCGATGGGAACTCAATATCGGGGTTTTCGTCAATGCCCAGCTGCCCGAAGGAGAGCAGGCCTCCTAGAGTAAGTACCAGGAAGAGCACAATAACGGGAATCGGACGACGGATTGACCAGCCGGAGAGATTCATGGGATTTTGAGTTTTGAGTTCGTTCAGAAGACGCCGTAGAGGCCGGGTAGGTTTCAGGGATGGATAGGGTGCATTCTCGCAGCAGTGCACCTTCAAGTAAGCGAAGCTAAGGCTTTACTACCCTCACGACATCACCATCCTGCAAGAATCCGACGCCGGAGGTGGCTACCTGTTCCCCAGCTTGCAGCCCCTGAAGTACATCAACTCGATTGGGCTGGTCGCCACTGGCCGCGATCCGGTTACCAATCTCTACGGTGCGGACCTCCACCTGATTGTTGTCGCCCAGCACAAATACCTGGCTAGTGCCGTCAGGCTGGGGCTGTAGGGCCGTGGCGGGAACGGTCAGGCCCTGGCGAGAGCTGATCGTGATGTCGCCGCGTAGGAACATGCCGGGCTTGAGCAAAGCGCTGGCGGGCAGGGTGACGTTCACCGTCGCTATCCGGGTCGCCGCATCGACAACCGGGTCGATGGAGCGCACTGTGCCCTGAAGCTGAATGCGGCTATCAGCGGTAGAGGTGATGGCAACCGGTGCCCCCAGGGCCACCCGATCCATCTGAGCCTGGGGCACTTCGGCGGCCAGCTCCAGCTGGTTACCCTCGATCAGCGTGACGATAGGCGCACCGGTCGAAGAGACATCGCCCACGGTAGCCAAACGTTCGGCTACGACCCCAGCGGCAGGAGCACGCACGGTGGTTTGGGTAAGCGCGGTTTGCAGGCGGTCGATGACGGCTTGCTGCGATCGCACCCCCGCCTCCGCACTCTCCACCTCGGCCTCAGATAGGCTAACCGACTCCCGAGCCGTGATCACCTGAGTTTGCTGGCTGGTGAGCTCTTGCTGACTAATCGCGCCGCGATCGGCCAGGGTACGGGTGCGCTCCAGGTCTTGCTGAGCCTGGGCCAGAGCGGCTTGGGCCTGGGCCTGGGCGGCCCGACGCTGGGCAATCTGAGCCTGCGCAACCGACAGCTGCGCTTGGGCCTGTCGTAGGTCAGCCTGAAGGGCGGCATCGTCTAACGTGGCGATCGCCTGTCCTGCTGCCACTGCGCTTCCCTCACGCACCAAAATCTGCCGAATCTGTAGTCCACCGGCCTGGGGCGCAATAGAAAGTAAGTCAGTCGCTTTGACCGTGCCGTTGATAGCCAAGGTATCGGCTACAGCAGCTAGCTCGGCAGTCGTTACCGTTACCGTCTGTGTAGCCACCGGAGCAGACTCAGCAGTTTCTGGCGGAGTAGCCTCTCGGCCAGCCAAAAAGCGAGTACCAACTAGGGTAAGCAGAATCCCTGCCCCCAGACCCAGCAGCACCCCCGACCACTGACGGGGTTGGCGGCCTGGAGCAGCATCACTATAGTGTGCCATCTCCTCTTCAACAACCGAAACAGTTGTTGCGTCTAAGTCAGAGGAATGGAGATCTTGCACGGGCACGCCCTCAGCGATAGCGATAGACAGGTTACGAAATGTTTCTTTTCCTATTATGACTCAAACCTTTCTATCCTTGGGAACGCTTGACTTTCCCAGGAAAATCAGCCTTTTTCGCCGCTTCACACCGCCAATCTCATCCCTTTTGATGACTTTGATCACAACCCTGAAGCGGGAAGGTTTGGTCTAATAGCTAAATATCCACCGCGTGAGCCCCTATCCCATCGTCACTGCTCACTCACGCCAGCGATTCGACTCTTAAAAGGCAGGTCTTGGGCATGTTCAACGCTACCGAAATTCTAATCAGTGACTTTGTAGAGAAGCTGCGGGTCGGGTACCACCGCACCTACGGTGGCCAAAACCCTAATTACGAAGACATTATTGCCTGGGCAGGCAGCATGGCCCTAGAGAATATTGCCAACAGCGATGCTCTCTACCACAACGTCGAGCACACCGTCCTTGTCGCCCTAGTGGGCCAAGAAATTTTGCGAGGCAAACATATTCGCGAGGGCGGTGTTACCTGCAAAGACTGGATGCACTTTGTCATTTCGCTGGTCTGTCACGATATTGGCTATGTCAAAGGCGTGTGTCGCTGCGATCAAGACCGCAATCACCTGTACTCCACAGGTCAGGGAGACGAAATGGTGATGCTACAGCCTGGCGCATCAGATGCCTCCTTAACCCCGTACCACGTAGACCGGGGCAAGCGCTTCATTGAGGAGCGCTTTGGCGGCAACCCGCTCATTGAGGCAGAGGTCATCAAATTCAACATCGAACTGACCCGGTTTCCGGTTCCCAACGAAGAAGATCATCAGGATACCCAGAACTTTCCTGGGCTAGTGCGAGCAGCAGACCTGATTGGCCAGCTCAGCGACCCCCGCTATTTGAAGAAAATTGGAGCGCTGTACTACGAGTTTGAAGAAACCGGCCAGAATAAGCATCTCAGCTACAGCCATCCCGGCGATCTGCGGGCTAATTACCCTAGATTTTACTGGAACGTGGTTCACCCCTACATTCAAGATGCGCTGCGATATCTATCGCTAACGCAGGAAGGCAAGCAAATTATTGCCAACCTCTATTCAAATGTGTTTATGGTGGAGAACGAGCAAACCGTAGTTCACACCTGATTTTGCTATGGCCTGGTGGCGCAAGCTTAAAACTAATCGACTGGCTCAGGTAGGAGCGATCTTGCTGATCGCTCTCTATGCTGTAGCCCTCGGAGCTGACTTTTTTGCTCCCTACAGCCCCTATGCCTCACAGCCGAATGGCTCGCTGCTACCTCCTACTCAGGTGTACTGGCGCGACGGCGAAACCGGGCGTTTCTTTCCCCACGTCTATCCCACTACGCAGGGGCCGGTAGATCTAGACACGGGAGCACGGGAAATCGTTGTCGATCGCAGCCAGCCTTCTCCAATTCGTATTTTCCACCGGGGCGATAGAGGCCAACTCACGCTGTTTGATACCGGTGGTCCCGGCAAGCTCAACCTGCTAGGCACCGATGAGCAGGCCCGCGACCAGTTCAGCCGCCTCGTTCACGGCAGCAGGGTCAGCCTCAGCGTGGGGCTAATTGGCATCGCTATTTCGTTTCCCCTGGGCATGCTGGTGGGGGGCATGGCTGGGTACTTTGGCGGCGCGGTAGACGCCGTACTGATGCGCTTTGTAGAAGTGCTAATGACTATTCCTAGTATTTATCTATTAGTAGCTCTGGCGGCGGTGCTGCCAGCGGGTATTTCTAGCACCCAGCGGTTTTTACTCATTGTACTAATCACTTCGCTGGTGGGCTGGGCCGGGCTGGCGCGGGTGATTCGCGGTCAGGTGCTATCAATTAAAGAGCAGGAATTTGTCCAAGCTAGTCAGGTGATGGGAGGACGGCCTCTATACATCATTACTCGGCACATTCTGCCTCAGACAGCCACCTACGGCATCATTGCCGCCACCCTGGCAATTCCCGGTTTTATCTTGGCAGAGGCCGTGCTGAGCTTCATCGGGCTGGGCATTCAGCAGCCCGATGCCTCCTGGGGAAATATGCTAAGCCTGGCGACCAATGCGGCAATTCTGGTGCTTCAGCCGTGGCTAGTCTGGCCTCCCGCTATCCTTCTTGTGTTGACGTCCCTGGCGTATAACCTGCTGGGGGATGGACTTCGTGATGCTCTAGATCCGCGCACTCTAAAGCAGTAGGTACACGAGCCACAGCATTTGCCCTAGTGGCTCTACTCAACCGCACCTTTGTTAGGTAGCCTTAGTTCTAGTCAAAGTCTAGCCTTCCTAGTGCTCCCGAGGCAGTAGCCTAAGGATGGTGGCTTGAGGAGAAAAGGCTCGATGGCAAAATTATCATCAAGGCTAGGGCGCTTTGTTGCGATCGCAGCTGTCTGTCTGTTGCTATGGGGCTGTGGCATAGTCAATCCTCGCCCGCCGAGGGCGGCGGTCGAAGCGGCGATCGCCCAAAAACTTATCCAAACCCAGACCGTTCTATATCGGCAGCCTGCTCCTGCTGACTTCACCGAGCTAGCCCAGGTAGGTCGTCTTCGCATCGCCGACCACCATTGGATAACCCTTGCTAATAAGCCCGCTGTAGAAGTTGTCGGTACCTACCACCTCAAAGGGGGACAGCTCACCGCAGCCCAACGTCGCCAAACCAGGTCTTTTGATCTCTACTTACAGCGAGGGGCTAGCAAAGAGGAGTGGTTGCTCCTAGAGCCCCTAGGGCGCTTAGGTGAAGTCCCACAGTGGCAAACGATGCCTTTGTCGGCCCCGAATCAGGCTAGCTCAGCAGAACTAGATTGAGGACTTTAAGGAGCAACACCAGCATCCGCTTCAACTCCACTCTTTACCTCAGCAGCCGTATCTGTCGTAAAGAGCTGGTAGAGCTTCTCAACCTCCACCAGTGCGTTAAATTCTTGCTCAACTTTCTCCCTAGCCGACGCGCCTAAACGGCTTCGAGTGTCGGCATCCTTGATCAAAAAGCTGATACATTCCGTCAGCGCCAGGCGATCGCCTGGCGCCACCACATAGCCATTAACGCCCGACAGTACCAGTTCACTAACCCCCGCCACCTGAGTAGCTACAACCGCCACGCCTGCCGCCATCGCCTCCATCAGCACGACAGGTATACCCTCCGCAAAGCTAGGCAGCACAAACACATCGGTATTTTTAAGATGCTCTTTTACCGCCGACTGGGACTGGTAGCCCAGAAAGCGCACATGGTCTTGCAAACCCAAATCAAACACCTGCTGCTCCAGCAGCGCCCGGTCGGCCCCATCACCAACTACTGTCAAAATTAGCTCCGGCTCGCTGTGCACAAGCTCTGTCAGACTTTCTAGCAGAACCGGCAGACCTTTCTCCGCTGCCAATCGACCAACGTAGAGCAATCGCTTTCCAGTCCCCTCGTGGGTAACCGGATCAAATAGACTAGGATCGACTCCGCAGTGAACAATACGGAGTTTATCCCACTGCTCGGGGCGCGAAAAGATCATTGCCTGGCTTCGGCAAAAATGACTGATGCAGACCACAAATTTAGCTCGGCCAATTTTCTCATCGACTCGCCACCGGTAGGGCTCAAAGAAAATATGAGGCCCGTGCATAGTAAAACTAAAGCTAAAACCACCCAGTTCAGCCGCCAGCATGGCCACCGAGCAGCTGGAACTAGCGATATGGTTATGCAGATGACTGACGCGTTGAGCGGTCATTAAGCTGGCTAGGAGACCTGCCTCTAAAAAGTAAATCACCTGATATAGAAAGCCCTTTAGCCCCGGCTGGCTAGTCTGCCAAGCGAGCCTAAGACTGCTGAGATAGCGGCTAGGACTGCTAAACAGCAGCCTTAGGTGAGCCACTATTAGCTGCACCAGATTAAAGGGCAGCAGGTAGCTGGTTTGTTCTCGTTCGGCAGCTTGCTCAGGGCCAACGATATTCTCATCTCCAGGGCGACGCACTGAAAATGTAGACACGTCTAGCCCCAGGCTTCGCAGGCCTACTACCTCACGCTGAATAAACGTATCTGTAGCTCTGGGATAGGTTCCAGTAAAATAGGCGGTGCGCATAATAGTTTTCTGTAAGTACTCTTTAATCAGAGAAGCTTTATAGGCACAGAGGGAAGCAAGAGAGCTTAAGATTCTGAGCCAGCTGCCGAAACAGACTTGTACTCGATCAGCGTAGCGGGCTTGTTGCGCCACCGATTCAGCCAGTACCGGCTTTGGCCAAGCACCTGAGGAATTTTGGAGATGGTGCAGAAAAAGGCATAAACACGAGCATCACCGGGTAAGTCACCTTGACCCTTACGGTACTTATAGATGCGCCATCCCAACACCAGGAAACCTAGCAAAAGCAATAGGCTAAATCCGTGTGTAGGCCAAGCTAAGGTCAAAGCTACTAAAGGAATGATCATTCCCCATAGCCAGCCGCTTTTGTCTTCTTTCAGCATATATTCCTCGGGAGGCTCGCCATACATAGCCTTACCCTCCGCAACTGCCCATCCGCCTCGAATCGATCGCTTCCACCACTCAGCGAAACGAGTCATAGCGGCATCGTGTAAGGTCATATCAGCATCAATACGTCGTATCTTCCATCCCGCTTGACGCAGCCGAATACACATCTCTGGCTCTTCCCCACAAATCATCTTGGGGTTGTAGCCGCCTACTGCTTTGATAGCCTCAACACGGGCTAGCATGTCACCTCCGCAGGCCTTGGCTTCGCCAACGGGTGTGTTCCACTCCATATCGGCTAGACGATTGTAGGGAGATGCCTCTGGGAACCGCTCTCGCCGCCGACCGCAGACTATAGCTAAGTTCGCTTCCTGGTTTAAGGCTTGTACAGCTTCATCTACCCAGTTAGGCAGCAGCTCGCAGTCGCCGTCAACAAACTGTACGTAGGTCAGCTCAGGAAAGTTGTTGACCAAGGACTGAAACCCAGTGTTGCGTCCTCGAGCCATAGTAAAAGGTACAGACATATCAAGCTCGACAACATTAATGCCCATGTCTTGAGCCTTGGCCACACTGCCGTCAGTAGAGCCGGAATCTACGTAGATAATCGGGCTACCTACAGGTACGTTTTTCTGCAAAGACGTGAGGCAGCGAATCAATCGCTCTCCCTCATTGCGGCCAATAGTCACAACGCCAATCTGCTGCATGCTTCTAATCAAGAACCCAACTGCTATCGAACCTACGTCCCAAGCTACGCTCTTGTCAGTGGTTCTCTGAGGTAAGCAATAGCGATTTTACCAAGACTTCATCCAAACCTAAGGTTCCCAAATCAACGCTAGTGATTAGGTTCAGAAAACGTAGATCTTTTTCTTGCCTCTTCGCAACATCGTTCTCTAGCTCATCAAAGCCAAGCCAGCGCCAAACTTCTACTTGCCAAACCTTTAGGCGCAACCCTGCACAAAATCTTCATACGCAGCAGCACAGTGTTTAGTTTGTAAGAGTTTAAGCCCCGATTGGGCCACCTACAGAAAGACAACGGTATTCTGGGAGGGAGTTGCGAGATTTCTGAGTAACTTTCCCAGTAATAGCAGGCTTGGGCAAGGCTTCTGACGTATTCTTGGAATCCAATATATGGAGAAAACCTCCCCTTTTCCAGGACTCCCACGTGTAGGAGCTTTCAGAGAATTTCTGAATGGTCTTGCGTACCAAGCTCGCTGAAGCCTCTTCGACTTATCAGCTTGACACTAGAGTGCGTCAGCATAACACTATACCTTTGGGTGAAGCTCAAGGTCGATGCCAGTCGTATAAAGTAAACTCCAGATTTATATGACAACACTCCGGACAGTTTTTAAGAGCCAACGGTAGAATGCGGGTTTCAACCCTCTTCCCCAGTGGCTTAGTTAACGAGAAATCAGGGGTTCCAGCCCTTTCTTAGAAAAGTGTCCGGACTATTGATATGAGTGTCTGTGTAGTTCTGGAAGCCTTATAGTAATAGTAGTATTT
>JBARUP010000674.1:0-2523 GCA_049645805.1 Nodosilinea sp. | reverse complement strand
CCAGCCGCCCATCTGGTTACCGGTGCTGCCCGCCGGAAAGTTAATCACGTCAAAATCACTGTAGATGCCTCGAATTAGCTCTAGCCCGCCCGCGCCGTAGAGCCAGGCCACGTGCTGGTGGGGGTTGAGGCCGAAGGGCATGCTGGTGGCAAAGGCAAAGGCGCGGTTCTTTGAGGTGTAGTAGTAGCCAGCCGTATGACCGCATTCAGCCGTTCCAGCCTGTACCGTGTCAATAATTTCTAGCGGCGGCGCAATCCCCCCGGCGGGGAAAGCCGTGATCGAGAAATTGCCCTGGGTTAGCTCGCTGATGCGATCGCAGATTCGCTGGGCTGTACCAAATACAATGTCCAGGTTTTCGGGCCAGCTAGTGGCCATACGCCACTCGATTCGAGGGGTACTCCCGCCGCCGCTGCTGGCGGGAGTAAATACCTCCGGAGAACGGCTACAGGCCGAAGCCACACCGGCTCCGATTGCGCCTAGGGCTAGCTGATTAAATAGACGTCGACGGGCCATGGATTAGTCTCACTAAAATAAGCTAAAGAATAGGAAAAGTGTTGAAGGCTGCCGACTGAGCTTGGCTAGAAGCTCACCTAAATTGGCCTGGGCTCAACAGCGGGGATAGGCCCCGAGGGCACCCAGCGGTAGGGCTGCCAAAGGTCTGCCGGAACAACGTCAGCCTCAAACGGCTCAGTCGTTGAATCTTGAGCCAGCTGGTCGGTGGTGCAGTTGCCCAATAGCTGATCAATAACTAAAGCGGTACCCGCTAGCGGAGAGCTGGCGTTTAGCCGCACGGCCTTAAATACTTCCCGCGTCACACCGCTGACCCCTTCTAGCAAAAACTGCAGAGCTACCAGCGGTACCATCTGACCCTGGCTGTGCACCACGCCCAAAAGACCGGCAGGGTAAAAGGGGAGGCTCAGCACCTGCGATCGCTCTACCAGAATAATTTCGGCAATTTCTGTGGCCGAAAAAGCGAGCCGACGACTGCCAACTAGAGTCAGGAAATGTGAGCTATCAGGTCCGATCGATTCGGGAACTGCTTCAAAAAAATCCGTCATAGGAACTGAGGTAGAACGCTGGTTTGGAGCTAGAGATTTTTCAGAATTTCTGCCAGCCGCTCTCGACTGGCGGGCTTAGTGATGTAGTCATTCGCACCTGCCCTTTTGAGGCCATACTTAATCTCTACCGGTGTTTTTTTGCTAGAGCAGAAGATCACAGTTTGCCGAGCCGTCATCTGGTTGGTGCGAATCTCCCGCAAAAACTTGTAGCCATCCTGTTCGGGCATCACAATGTCTAGAAACAGGCAGCCATACTCACCTGTAGACAGCTTCTCTGCCACGCCTTGCGTACTGTCAGAGACTTCTACCTCATGCCCCATATCCTCAAGTAACGTTGACAAAAACTGTCTATCAACAGCGCTATCGTCAACCACTAGAATTTGCATACAACCCTCTTTTAAAATCTGATATTCTCTAGGTATCTACGTTAAGCTTCTAGGCAGGATCGTAGTATCCGGACTTAAACATGGTAGATCCTTGAACATTTCATTAGTTGATGTAATGCGGCTACTTTAATCAAGTCTCCATAAAGAAAATGCTCTGTTATACCTGCTGTAAAGACAGGTATAAATATCCTGAACACCAGTTTCGATATCAGAGCCTTTCAACAGCAAGATTTTGCAGTATTTTCTCTAGCCTAGTCTTGAATTCTGCTCTACCGGAGTCAACAGCCGGGCTCAGCAAAAAATGATAGCTATGCTGTGCACTTCGCCAGCTTTAGCACAGCCTAACCTCCGAGGTTATAACAATGAGGGAGGCTCCAAACCAGTCAGGATTCTGCCAAAACACCCTAACCACATCGCTGGCTAGGCTCGACGTTTGATGCCAGGAGCTCTCTTAGCTCCACCTCAAATCTAGGAATCTCTTGTGAAGACAGGGGCTTAGACAGAAACTGACAGCCACTCCACTGCGCGCGCCAGTTGTTTGAGAGCGTGCGCTCCGCCGTCAGCATAATTAAAGGAGTTGCCGCAATCTGAGGGTGACGTCGAATCTGCTTTAAGACATCAAACCCAGAAATTTCTGGCATGTTGATGTCTAGGAAAACAACGGCGGGCTTTATCTTCAGCATGGTTTCTACGGCAGTCCTGGGATCATCGTGCGATCGCACCTGGTATCCCCAGCGGGAAACCAACCGAGCAAACTGCTTCAGCATGACGGGCGAATCGTCGATAATCAAGATTTCCGATGCCGTAGGGGCCGACGATTCAACCGTAATAAGCCCCTGCTCCGCTAGCTTTGCCAAACCTTTAGCAATTTCCAGCGTATCCTGGGCTAGGGCTGCTGCAATCGTATTGATGGTTGAACCGTGAGAGAGCAGGGCTCTTAAGCACTTTTCCTGGCGATCGGTGATACGGGATGATTTAATCACCTCTTCGTGGATGACGAGCGTGCTGTCTAGGTTCGGAATGATTAGCCTAACTCGATCCCACACTAGCTTTCGTCGGCGCGTCTCGGTCAGTAGCTC
>JBARUP010000673.1:0-2162 GCA_049645805.1 Nodosilinea sp. | reverse complement strand
GAATACTATATGACCAAGTTCGCAATTTATGCCTGCCCGACAGGTAGCCTAGCCGAGCAGATCAAACGGTTCTTAGCCGAGCACCGAGAAACGTCAGCCGTCAGCGAGCCAGGGCCAGTCGCCTGCTGTATGCTCATTGAAGGCTTTGAAGAACAGGCAGCTGCCGCCCCGGTTTACACGCGAAGCCTAGATCGCGCCTACAACCGAGGGCTGAAATCACGTCCTTCCCCAGTGGTGACGCTAGATGGACTAGTTACCAAACCCGACTGGAGCGGTTTAGCAATTACTTCGCCCTGGCTGAAGCAGGTAATGGTGAACTTCGCCTGCACTATTAAGTCACCTACCCGCAAAATGCCCCTCCGAATTCAAGATGAGCTGGGTCTGCCCCTGGCCTACGGTTCTAACCGCAAAGAGAACAAGGCTATCGTTACCCAGGCCAAAGCAGCCATTGACTGGAAAACCCCAACCCAGTGGGAAATGCGGTTTTACCAGCAGTTGACCAATCAAAGCTGGAAATGCCACAGCAGCTGGGATTTAGGGGAAGGCCAGCCCTCGATTCTGGAGGCATCGGTAAACTAGGAAGGTATTCTTCATAGCGCTAGTCCTTGGCGATCGCTTCTAACTCTAACTCCCCTATTCCCTACGTTACTCTGGTGCTGGCCATGAGCCTAGACGGCAAGATTGCCGATGTCCAGCGGGGGGCAGCACGTTTTTCCTCTGCCGCTGACCTAGCCCATTTAGAAACCCTGGTGGCGGCAGCAGATGGAGTGCTGATTGGGGGCGGCACACTGCGAGCCTACGGCACTATCCTCAGCGTGCGCAGTGCCGACTTAATTGCTCAGCGGCGGCAGCGGGGTCAGACCGAGCAGCCAATTCAAATTGTTTGGTCAACTTCGGGAAATTTGAATCCTAATCTACGGTTCTTTCAGCAGTCGATACCGAGGGGGTTAGTGACGACAGCGGCAGGAGCAGAGGGCTGGGAGGAAGAGTTCCAGCAAATTTGGACGACGCCAGCAGCCCAGACACAGCCCTGGGACTGGGACTGGGTCTTAGCCCAGTTTAGGCAAGCTGGCATAGCTAGCCTGGCCCTGCTGGGGGGCGGCAGGCTGACGGCGGAGCTGCTGCGCTGTCGCTGCGTTCACGAAATCTTTATCACTGTCTGTCCGCTTATTTTAGGGGGTGCCTCAGCGCCAACCCCGGTAGAGGGGGAGGGGTGGACCGATACGGCACCGCGCTTAGCCCTAATTTCAAACAAAACTGTGGGCGATGAGGTGTTTTTGCACTATCGGGTGTTGCCCCTGCACGGAACAGAAAATTCCTTTACCCTGGAGAATAACCACCCTTCCCCTACCGGCTGACCACCTATGGGCTACCCCGCTACGCCGTCGCTAACCGCCACCTGGCTACGTTCTATCGAAGAGGTGCCCGAGACGGTATGGGATGAGCTAGCCCAGCCCCTAGCCACTCCTTTTTTAGAGTGGAGCTGGCTACACAACATGGAGCGATCGCACAGTGTAGAGGCAGATGCAGGCTGGCTGCCTTGTCATCTCGCTCTCTGGCAGGGGCAAACCCTAGTGGGAGCGGCCCCGATGTATCTAAAGGGTCACAGCCGGGGCGAGTTTGTATTTGACCACCAGTGGGCCGATCTAGCCGAGCGCCTAGGAGTAGACTACTACCCAAAACTGCTGGGCATGTCGCCGTTTACTCCAACGGAGGGCTACCGGTTTTTAATCGCGCCCGAAGCTGATGAAGCATTGATTACGCGAACGATGGTGGAGGTAATTGATGACTTCTGCGATCGCAACAATATTTCCGGCTGCCATTTTCTCTACGCCGATCCCCAGTGGCGGATCACCATGATGCAGCTGGGTTTCTCAGAATGGCTGCACCACAGCTACGTGTGGCAAAACCAGAGTTTTAGCGGCTTTGATGATTATCTCGGCGTTTTTAATGCCAACCAGCGGCGCAATATTAAACGCGAGCGTAAATCAATGGCAACAGCAGGCCTTCGTATAGAGACCGTGACTGGGGATGCTATTAGCGCGCCTCTGTGCGATCAAATGTACGACTTCTATGCCGACACCTGCGACAAATTCGGCTGGTGGGGCAGCAAGTACCTCACTCGTGAGTTCTTTCAGCTGCTGTACCACGACTACTGCCAC
>JBARUP010000672.1:0-2173 GCA_049645805.1 Nodosilinea sp. | reverse complement strand
AGCCTATTGTTGCCGTTGCAAACTCCTTTACCCAGTTTGTGCCCGGCCACGTTCACCTCAAAGATTTAGGACAGATGGTGTGCCGCGAGATTGAAGCTGCTGGTGGTGTAGCAAAAGAGTTTAACACCATTGCCGTAGACGACGGCATCGCTATGGGCCACGACGGCATGCTGTACAGCTTGCCGTCTCGCGAGATCATTGCCGATTCGGTCGAGTATATGGCCAACGCTCACTGTGCTGATGCCCTGGTCTGTATTTCTAACTGCGACAAGATTACCCCTGGCATGCTGATGGCGGCGCTGCGGCTTAACATTCCCGCCGTATTTGTCTCCGGTGGTCCGATGGAAGCCGGTAAGACCACGCTTTCTGAGCACAAGCTAGACCTGGTCGATGCCATGGTAGTAGCTGCTGACGACAGTATTAGTGATGAGGTGGCCGACGAATACGAGCGTTCAGCCTGCCCCACCTGCGGGTCGTGCTCAGGTATGTTCACCGCCAACTCCATGAACTGCCTGACCGAAGCCATTGGACTCTCGCTACCCGGTAACGGCACTACCCTAGCCACCCATTTCGATCGCAAAGACTTGTTTATCAACGCCGCCCGCACCGTAGTTGAGATCACCCGTCGCTACTACGAGCAGGATGACGAATCGGTGCTGCCCCGCTCGATCGCCAGCTTCAAGGCCTTTGAAAATGCCATGACGCTAGACATCGCCATGGGCGGCTCAACAAACACCATTTTGCACCTGCTAGCGGCGGCCCACGAAGCCGGTGTTGATTTTACCCTTACCGATATCGATCGCCTTTCTCGCCGCGTGCCTCAGTTCTGCAAGGTAGCGCCTAATACGCCGGAGTACCACATTGAGGACGTACATCGGGCAGGAGGTATTCCCCGCATTCTCGGTGAGCTAGATCGAGCTGGACTATTGCACACGGAATTGCCCACAGTGCACAGCCCAACGATGAAAGCAGCGCTTGATCACTGGGATATACGACGCACCGATGACGAAGCCGTTCAGACATTCTTTAAAGCAGGTCCAGCGGGCATTCCTACCCAGCAGGCGTTTAGTCAATCGACTCGCTGGCCCTCCCTCGATCTTGACCCTGCCAAAGGCTGCATTCGCAGCGTCGAAAACGCCTACAGTACCGAGGGCGGTCTAGCCGTGCTCTACGGAAATTTGGCCGAGCGAGGCTGCATTGTCAAGACCGCCGGAGTAGATGAAAGCATTCTGGTATTTGAAGGCAAAGCCCGGATCTTTGAAAGTCAAGATGCTGCCGTCAACGGCATCTTACGCGATGAGGTGCAGGCTGGCGATGTGGTGATTATTCGTTACGAAGGACCGCGCGGTGGCCCAGGCATGCAAGAAATGCTCTACCCAACCAGCTATCTAAAGTCAAAGGATCTAGGCAAGGTCTGTGCCCTGCTCACCGACGGACGCTTCTCAGGCGGGACATCGGGCCTTTCGATCGGCCATGTCTCTCCAGAGGCGGCGGCGGGCGGCAATATTGCCCTGGTGCAGGAGGGCGATCGCGTCTCGATCGACATTCCCAACCGTACTATTAATGCTCTTCTTTCCGCAGAAGAATGGGCAGACCGTCGAGCCGCAATGGAAGCCAAGGGCAAGGATGCCTGGAAACCCGCTCAGCCGCGTCAGCGTCGAGTCACCGCAGCGCTCAAAGCCTATGCTCTACTAGCTACCAGCGCCGATCAAGGCGCTGTGCGCAATCTAGATCTGCTTGAGTAATGTTAGGCAGGAACAGTATCAGGGCACAGTATGTCCATCTAGCCTAAAAGCTAAATGGACATACTGCGCATACCTACGGAAGGTGGCTGCGGTGAAGTTGCGGTGTGCTGGCTACGAATCTGGCTTCGGTACACTCCACCGCAATGGGGCAATTCACCGAAGCCGAAAAGCTCGCAAGCGCAAGCTGTCAGAGCCCTAGGCTTTCCGCAAGCTTTCACCAAAAGACCGTGCGGCTATTCTAGAGCGCTGTCTGCCGCAGTGTCTTGCTTCATCCAAAGCCAAAGGTAGATGAAGCCAACGATTATACCCATTAGAAGCAGCGTCAAAGACCAAGAGATGTCTCCCGGCCACAGCCGCTCAACCAGTAGACCCAGCAAGTACCCAGCTAGGGGAACAGCCAGCCCAAACAGCGCTACACGACCTAAGAA
>JBARUP010000671.1:0-7138 GCA_049645805.1 Nodosilinea sp. | reverse complement strand
CCCTTTTCTCTATCGAGTCAGAAAACGAACTCTATATAATATTTATAGGCGTGAAATCAGCAGGCCTGAGTGACCGCAGTCTGCTCTCTGGCGCTGACCTCACTACGTGACGGGAATGACAAGCTAGAGAGCGGCAGGATGCTGGCACTGGAGACGGCTGTCCTCCTCTGACCGAAAACTGCTAAAGCGGGTGGCGGGCGTTGATCCTCATGGATTCTGAGTTCAACACCCGTTCTAGCGCCACTGATACGGCCTCAGTATTGAGACGAGGGACGGTTAAATCCCTGTGACTTTAGCAAAGACCTGATGCGGCTAAGGTAAGGCGCAGCTTCAGGAGACTGTCAATACAGCGTCCTCAAATGCCTGGCGATCTTCGTAGATATCAAACACCCGATCCATGCTGGTAAGCTCGAACAGCATCCGAACCTGGTCGTTGATAGAGGAGATACAAAAGGTGCGGTTCATTCCCCGGATTTTTTTGAGTAGTACTACTAAAGTACCCAGGCCCGAGCTGTCAATGAAGGTAATATCTTTGAGGTCAACTAAAATGGTCTCGGCACCATCTTGAAGCATACCTTCCACTGCTTGACGAAAGCCATCAGACTTAGTGCTGTCTAGAATGCCGGTTGGCTCAATAACTTGAATCTTAGAACTCATGATAAAAGTAACTATCCAAAGCTAGGAATTTACTTGATATTCAACCCTGATTGCCATGACTAAATGATAGCCAATGTTGGAGAATAGATCGCTACAGGAGTGCGATCGCTGTCAATCTCTACTACCAGATTAACGTGCCTGCTATCCTGCTTGAGGGGGGCGATGAACAGGTCTGGGTGCAGAGCCTGCCAGAAGTACTCCACGAATTCATCAATGGTGGCATCGCTCATGCCGTCCTTGCCCTGCGCCTTCATCTGGTGCTCGGCGTCTTTACGCCACTGCTTGCTAATTCGGTAGTCGGCTGGGCAAAGTACCATTAGGCGATCGAGACAGTCCCACAGCGGTAGGTAGGTGACCAGCTGGGCGTTCATGTCCTGGGCAAACTGGCGGTCTGCTGTGGTAGTGATGGGCGCTGGAGCCTGCTCGAAATAGCTGGGGTCAACCGGACGAGCACCTAAGAACCAGCCCTCAAACAGCAGAATATCCACATCTTGAACCCGCTCAGGCTCGACTCTGTCACCTTCGCCGCCGTGCAGAGATTTATCGAACCGGGGGAGGGCCACCGCTTCACCTGTCGCCGCCGAGCGAAGGTGAGTCACTGTAGCTAGCCCCAGCTCTACGTCGTGGGTGCCCGGCGGCCCTCGCCAACGCAGCCGGGGGTCACGATTAACGAGCTGCTGGCGATCGCGGTAAGTCTTGTAGAGATCGTCAATGGAGAGACCTACTGCCCTGTAGCCCATCACGCCTAGCAAAGCTTTCAGAATGAGGGTAAGGGTGGTTTTACCGGTCCCCTGTCCCCCCAGTATCCCCTGGATGAGCGGGGCGTTTAGCTCAGCCCGAGCCCGCTTGAGAGTAAGCGCTAGGGGTAGCCAAAGCTGCCAGTAGAGGCCTAGGTAGTGTTCCATTGGCGCAGGCGGCAGCGGCAGATCCTGATGGTGGGGGACTAGGGCCTGCAGCCAGACCAAGCGCTCTTCTAGCTTAACCACTCCATTCTCGGGAGTAACACCCCAGGCGGCGGCTCGCCGAGGGTCGGCCAGCTCCCACATCAGCAGCTGCTGACGCTGGCCGACCGTGGGAGAGCTACCCGCCAGATAGGCAGCGAGCAGAGGCACCAGGTCGGCAGTGCTGAGCGCTGCTGGTTCTGTTTTTACCGGATCTACCATAGCTGTTAGTGGTTGCTAAGCTGAACCAAAATGCTGCCGGTCTGCATCGATTTGCTGCGATCGCCGCTGACTAGCGTAATGTGCTGTAGATGCCTGAGGGCAGGCTGCGATGCCGCACTCCACAGCCGCCACTGGGGCAGCCGGGCCGCTAACTTGGTCTGCACTTGGGGCCAGTCAATATGCACATAGCCAGTGCTGGATCCAGGTACCGGACCAGCCTGCTGCCACCAGGCTGGAAGCTGCCGACGCGCATCATCGCCGGGATGAAGGACAGCATCCAGCGTAGCGGGAGAGGTCGCCAGCACCTCGTACTGATCAACCTGGGCGTGTAGTCCAGCCACCTCTGCCACCACCCGCAAAGGCTGCAAGCTAGAGGATGGTGGCAAAGTGAGCCGAGTCCAGGCAACAGCCGGAGAGCCGCGCAGGTCAAGCGCGCCTACCTCTAGGCCCCGCTGGCGAGCTAGGTCGCCTAGGTCGTCCAAGGCTTCACTTAGGATATTGCTCTGGGGAGCAACTAGCAGCCAGTCAGGGGTGCTCGCCCCGGCTACAGCCAACCCCACGCCGTAGGCGCGATCGACCCCAGACTCCAACAGAGCGGCGGCTCCTGGGCCTAGAGCCTGGTCGACTATCCCTTCCAGCAGCGGAGGTTCAGCCCCTGCTGGCTGAGCTAGAGCCAGCAGGGGCTTTAAACTTTGGCTTAAAGACTTCAGGTCAGAGCCGGCTGCCGTTACCGCTAGGGACGGGGGCAGATAGGGCACGATCGCATCCCAGCCTGCCGCAGCCTGCTGGGGATGTAGCTGATGCCCCTGGGCTGCCAGCAGCGCTGCGTGCCCCATTAACCCCTGGTGGGTGAGCTGCCACGACATCAGCCCCCAGCCCACCTCGTCATCAGTGTCCCCTAGCTGACCTAGGCCAATAGCTTCGGCTTGATCGGGGTGTAGCCAGTGGTTAACGGCGGGTATATTTAGGGCCAGCAGCCCTACGCGAGATGAAGGCAGCTCTTTCAAAGCGGTCTTGTAGCGGCGATCGCTTTGAAGGTTGAGGTCACTCGACTGAGCCGCAGTGAGAGCCTGGCGCAGGACATCGGGATGATTAGCCGCCAGTAAGTATTGATTGGCCACCAGGACCGTAGCTAGCTGGACCGGATCGCCGCTCCCTAACCTTTGCCCATCCTGTCTGACATAAATTAAGCGATTGCCCAAAAACTCCTCAAAAGTAAGAGCATCGCCAGCAACGGCACGATTTTGCCAGTAAAGTTCTAAGGCCGCCTGGGCCGCCGCGCTATCCTCACAGGCCAAAGCCACTAGATAGCCTGGAATTGCGCCGTTGGTGGGGTCTTGATCAAGGTCAGGGGTGATTAGGGCGGCGGTCACCTCTTCCCCTAGCCAGGGCCGGATGTCGCGATCGTAGCTCAGCCCGGTGCTGGCCAGCAGGGCCTGCTCAATTAGCTCCTGGTCGTGGCGAGTCTCCTGACGCAGGCGGGGAGCGGCTAAATAGTCCCACAGGGTGGCAAGGCGGTCGGGGCGCACCAGCACAGAGCCCACCACAGTAGACTGTTTGGGCACAAACTGAAGCGCCATGGGCTGTGTTTGACCGCCGCGCTCAATCAAATAGAGAGGTGTGCTGAGGGTCAAGCGCCCCAGTAGAGCTAAACCCAGCACCAGCACCAGCCCAGCGGCAATGGCAAGGGGACGAATAAAGGAGCGAAACTTCATTGACCTCACATTTGAAAACCCCAAAACACCCGCAGCGCGATCGCCCGCGCCCGCTAGATTTCGCTGACTAATTCTTCTTAGTGTATGACCCAGGGGGCTCCGTGGCTCCTCGGATGCCAGCGAGCTGTTTATAAATTAAACAATATAAATTTTTGGGCTGCCGGGGATACAGCGTCGGCAAGAGCTGGAGTAAAGACAGATCTCTAGCTACTCTCAGCGGAACCACTAGCAAGCGCTCGCCTACCGTCCAGCAGGCACAGCGTCTGTTTTCATTCAGGGAGCTAGGTCAAAGATCATCTTACCGACGGGCTCACTCGCTAGCGATCGAGCTGAGTGCCAATCAGGCAGGCTCCGATCAGGTTAGCGCCCTCAAGCTGTGTACCCGTTAGGTCGGCACACAGCAGGCTAGCCCCTCCCAACGATGCACCAGATAGATTTGCCTGGCGCAGGTCGGCTTCCTCTAAATTGGCATTGTCTAAGCGCGCGCCCTGCAGATCGCTCTGCGACAGATCAGCCCCTTTGAGATTAGTATCGCTGAGGTTGGCCCCGCGCAGGTCGGCTCCGCGCAGGTCAACCCCCTGTAGATTGACCCCCATTAAATTGCAGCCGCTCAGAAAAGCTCCGCCCAGACTTACTCCGCCCAGGCGTGCGCCCATCAGGTTTGCGCCGCGCAGATTGGCACCACGCAGATCGGCTCCCGATAGGTCACACTGCATGAGGTTGGCTCCCCAAAGACTGGCCCGCAAATCGCTGCCTACCAGACTAGCGCCCATCAGATTAGCGCCTTCTAAATGAGCCTGGGCTAGTCCAGTGTGGCTGAGGTTGGCCCCCACTAGGCTGGCTCCCGCCAGATGAACACCCGCCAAGTCCACGCCGGAGAGGTCTTCGTCTTCTAAGTTTGCTCCGGCTAGGTGACGGAGCTTGCCCAATCGCAGGGCGGCAATATCTACGGAGTCGCTCACGGGCATCACTAACGAGGGAGCAGTTCAGAGGAGGAGGGAAAGACCGGAGCTTGATCGGCTACATCAGGGTTCAACAGCCCCACCCCCAGGCTAATTTTAGTAGGTATTGTGGGCATGCTTATGCCCTGCTGTAGTCCCATTACCATGAGCCCTAAAATCTCGACTAGCTTAGGATCCCAGCGCTCTCCTGCCTCAGACTGGCAGGTGGTCAAGACCTCCGAGAGCGCAGCTGTGCTCTCGGAGGCATCGCTAGCAAGGCGAGCAGCAGCTACTCTTTGCTGAAACTCGGCTACCAAGCTGAGCATGCGCGACTCTAAAGGTACGGCGTCCCCCGCTAGACCGGCTGGATAGCCACTGCCGTCCCAATGTTCACCCTGATGGGCAATGATGGCGGCTACTGCCCGCAGTCGAGGCATTAGCCGCAACGCCTGCACTTCTGCTATTAGGGGGCAGCTGGGACCATCGGTATCTGGGGCGGCTGGGTCGGGGGCTGGGGCAATGCGGTGCAGCATGCCAGCTAGGCGCAGTCTCTGGAGCTGCCAGGCGGGCAGATCAAGCAGCTGACCCATCATCTCTAGCAGTGACACGACTTCGCTAGCCGCCAGGGGATTAGCCGGATCGCTTAAGTCGACTAGCTGGGCCATTCGCAAGAAGGCCTGAAGTTCGTTGGAAACTAGATTCTGCTCTAGATCTTCAACTAGGCTAAACGCAAGGTCGCCCTTGATGTCGTTACGGCTGTTTTGCAGATAGTGCACCACTTGGGTGACGGTATGGCTGACGGCCCCAGATTCATCACCCCTAAGGACAAGATTCTGCTGCTGGAGAGTAGCTAAATGACGAGCTAGCTGGGCCTGAAGATCAGGGTTGTAGCGGCCAATATGGGCGATCGCTAGCTCAACGGTCTGGCTAACTAAGGCGGAGTCAAAGGTCCAAAAGCCGTAGAATTTACGCTCCAGATCGTGCTCTGGCACCCCAGATTTGCCGTAATCGGCTACCGATAGCTCCTGGCACAGCACCATAGCAGTGTAGTCGGGAGAAAAAATCATCAGGTGCCACTCTTCAGCCACCGGATCATCATCGGCCAAATCTACCAGAGCTACGTTCTCACGCTGGCTGGTGGGATGGTCATGGAAGCCTGCCTCAGGAGAGGCCATGATGACGACCTGCTGGGCTTTGTCTGCGATCGCGCTGTAGCGGTCGGCCTCTTCGAGGTACCACTTGCCCCGCTGAAAGGCGGTAACAACCAGGGGTGCAGAGCCAGAAGATAATATACAGTCTTCGAGGGCGTGGCAGAGAGCAACCAAGGTGTTTTTGTAGTAGACCCCGTAGTTGAGCGGCGTAGTGTCTGGCTCAGTGCGGCCATCCACCAGCTGCTTTAAAATCGACCCCTCCAGCATCTCAGTCCCCTGTAGTTTCTATGGTATCTATAAACCCTATTAATCAGGATGATAACGCAGCTAGGGAGCGGCGGTCAGCCTGAATTGGCGCGCTCAACGCTTCTTCTAACGGCGCAAGACCCAGGCGCTCTTCGAGAATATCCATCACCTCTCGACCAAAGTCATCGGGGTTTCGCTGCCAGGCCTCTAGGCATACTTCGCCAAAGAATGACCCCAGCGGCTCGGGGTTCCACAGTAATTTTTTCGACACCCAGGGCAGGTGAATGTCCAATGGGTTGTAGTCGCGCTTGAGAATGTCTTTGTCAAAGGCATACTCTTCGAGATGGGTGTGAGGCTGTAGGCCAATAAAGAAAATAGCGGGCTCTACTTTGTCACGGCCAAACACCTCCTCTAAGGCTCGGTGGTAGGCCAGGGTCTGACGAATTGTTTCGGGCCTCTCGTCGATCACGTTGAAGGAGTAGTTGACCGACACCAAATCATTAAACCCGGCGGCCTTGAGGTCTTTGCAGTTTTGCAAAACCGTGCGCAGGTTGTAGCCCATCCGCATTTTTCGCACTAGCTCTTGAGAACCGCTGGTAATGCCGATTTCAAAGTAGTTCATGCCCGTGTCGGCCATCAGCTGGCACAGCTTAGGGGTAAGGTTGTCGGCGCGAATGTAGGCCGCCCAATGGATATCGGTCATACCGGCATCGAGAATGCTTTGCAGCAGCTCTTCGGCATCCTGCATGAAGCGGCGAGCAGGAATAAACTGAGCATCGGTAAACCAGAAGTTACGCACGCCACGCGCATACAGCTGCTGCATTTCAGCGACGACCTCGGCGGCGGGGTTGATGCGCACTTGCTTACCCTCGACTACGGTGTAGATGCAGTAGCAGCAGTTGTGTGGACAGCCTCGCTTGGTCTGCACCCCGATGTAGAAATCTTGGTCTTGGAGGTAGTAGTCAAACTCAGGCCAGATCGCCTCAATGTAGTCATAGTTGCAGGCGGTCTTCTCCAGCGGCGCAGGCTCTTCGTGAATGAGGCGATCGCGCGGCGTCGTTTCCCCCGCAATGTAGCAGCGCTGGTCGGTAAAATCTTCACCGCGCAGCAGCCGCTCTAGCAGCATTTCTCCTTCACCGACGGAAATAATGGTGCCCTTGGGCAAGCGGTTGTGGAGCTGTTCATAAAAGACGCTTACCGCGCCGCCGCCTACCACAACCTTGACGTCACGATAGTAGCGCCGAGCCCGCCTAAAACCTCGCTTG